>JBMFXK010000205.1:0-5661 GCA_049964315.1 Clostridia bacterium
CCCTTGACGCACGCTACCGCCATACTGCCTCACATCCGCCCGAGCATCGCCAGCGAGTGGTAAACGGAGGTCCAGGGTGAGCGTCACGAAAGCGGGCTCCGCCTGTACCCGAGCGCTCTGACGGCGCAAGATCAGGTGATGAGCTACGCGACAGGGCCTGATATGGATCGGGTGGCACGGCTCCTCGGGCACCTGAGCAACTGACCTGAGCCCTATGAGGGAAAGCCCGGGTACGTTTCGCGGGGGTCACACGCCTTCCTTCACTTTCACGCAGACGGCGATGACGTCTACATTGACGCAAAGCTCGGCGCCACCTTCCAGCGCGTAAGGGTCATGACCCCGGAAGAGCAGCAGGCCATTTTGTCCCGTGCCCGCAAGAGTCCTGAGGGACAGCCCTGACCTCTGTCAGAGTATCTTCGTGCACACCGTACACCGCCGCGCCCACTGTCGAGACCATTCAGTTGGTGCAAGAGTTGGGTCGGCTCTCCATCGGTCATACCGGGTTCCACCAGCATGGCGGCCGTGCGGTCGACGTCGTCTACAAAGAAGGCATTCCAGCCTTGGATTCCTGCGTCAGGCGGCGTAACGTTCTCACCATACAGGCCAGCCCTGACGAGGACAGTCAGCCGGTCGCCGATCGTACCGGCGTAACAGTCCTCAAAAACCCGTTCCACCGGCACCTCGAACATACGGTGGTAGAACTCTGCGACCGCAGGCACGTCCTCACCAAACAGCACCATCGAGTTCACTCGGTGAGCCCATGTGCCCATGCGGACGCCTCGCTCCTGAGATTTCTGCACCGCCGGTCAGCTGGGATGATCGGGACGGTACGTCGGCCTGCTCACAATGTCACGGCTCTTTCGACAGCAACCACCGGACCCCGGAGCCCTTCCTCGTAACTCTTCGGTCAGGTCCTTCGCCGAGAGGTTCCTGGTGTGCGGCGGGCGAATTCAGTCGAATAGTACACCTCAGACCCTCTCTTGGGAGTGTGGATCCGGACAGTCCGGCACCATGGAGGGCGGACCGGGACCGAGCCACGGCCCACCAGCGCCGCCGGCACGAATATGGCCCTGCCGGGCTGGAAATAGGCGTCGCTGAAGTCGATGCGCACGGGAGATTCCCGTGCTGCGGCCACAGAGTCCAGCAACTGTGCGAGAGACTGCGGACCAGCCAGCCATCCTGAAGTCCCTCGAACGCTCTGCGAGTCCACAAGACCACGCGGCCACGTCGGTGAAAGGAGTGGAGATGCCGTACACTGTCCGTCCCTTAGACACTTCTACATGGGATGCGTTTGCGGAACTGGTCGAGCGCAACCATGGGATCTTCGGAGGCTGCTGGTGCATCGCATATCATTTAACGCCCGGCGAGAGAGGCGGTGACTATCGCCAGATGAAGGAGACGAGGGTCCGGGACGGCCGCGCCCACGCCGCACTGGTCTTCGACGAGAACGGCCTAGCCCAGGGCTGGTGTCAGTACGGAAGTCCGGCCGAACTTCCGAACATCAAGCATCGGCGGGCGTACGAAGGGGATGCCCCATCGCTCCCCGATTGGCGGATCACGTGCTTTTATGTGGATACCAAACATCGGAGTCAGGGCATCGCGCGAGCGGCACTGGGTGGCGCGCTTGATCAGATTGAGAATGCCGGCGGTGGTCTGGTCGAGGCCATCTCTGAAGTAACGACGGGTCGCGTTGCGCACGGCCGGTTCCTATTTAGCGCGACTGTTGAACTGTTCGAACAGTACGGCTTCTCCCGAGTCCGCCAGGTCGGCAAACACGCCTGGATCGTGACTAAGGCTGTGAGCGCGCGAACCTGAGGCTGGACGCTGCCGCCCGCGCCGCAGGCCAGGACTTTCGCAGGCACCTGGCGCATCGACGCTGCATAAGCCTGGCGATGTGGCGTTGAATAACCGGACGGGTGGTGCGGGTAGTCGGTTGGTCTATCTCTTATCGTTGCCTGCCCCTCCGGACCCATCGCCCCTCGGCCACCACGCCCAAAAGCTCGTGCGCGCATCCGCGGAATCGCTCCATCTCAGCGGCTGAACAGCTTCCAGTGCCCCTCGGAGACGACGTCGACGGCCCCCTCGGTCACTTTGACGGCGGTTTGATCGTCAATCGCATATCCCGACACCGACACGCTGGAGGCCCATTTCTCTGCGCCGGCCATGGAGTTCTCGGGAAAACTGGGGTGGTCCAGGTGAGGAAATATCGAAAACTCCACCAAGCCCAACGCTCGATCCCTCCCCGTGGGCGGCTTCCAAGCGATGAACTCCTCCCCGACCTGCGGGGCCAGAGCCATGCTGCCGCCGCTCACACCCACGTAGACGGCCCGCAGCGACGGCAGCAGGTCCGCCAGTCCGGACTCCCGCATCCAGTAGGACAGATACAAGGCGTCCCCGCCCGCCACAAGCAGGACATCTGTCTCCTCGACCCAGGGGATCCAATGCGCTTTGTCGAGGCTTGGCAGCGCGGTGAGCTCCAGCACGCCGATGGACTTCCAACCCAATTCGCACAAGGGCGTCCTGGCTGCGCCGCTGATGACCCGCCAGGCGACGGCCGGACCACCCATGGCGTACGTCGCGGTAGGGATGACGAGAGCACTGGACTCGCCGAACGGTTTGCCCAGCAGCTCCACGAGGGCGGTCCGACTGCTGTCGTTCTTGATCCCCCCAGAGGTGAGCAGCAGTTTCACGAACCCTCTCCTTGCCGATGTAACATACAGGAGCTGCGACAGCTTCCCCGCCGCCATCCGAGAACCACACCCGTCGCGAGTACCGCGAAGGTCGCTCCCGTGACAGGAACGGGCGCAAACGCCAAGCGAACCGAGAGCTGGGCCAACAGCGCGGCAGACAGCATGCCGCCGCGATAAGATGAGCGTCGCGCAGGAGCGATGGGACCGGAAACAGACGATCCGTCAACGCACCGGGGCTGTAAGCGTAACCTGCGCCAATGGAAACGTGCACGGTCCTTGTCCATAATCAAAACCCGTCCACCGGGTCGGCCAGCTGAGGCTCTTCGAATCCCGAGACGCCGTTCACATAGCGTCCCGCGACAAACAGCAGGTCGGAGAGACGATTGACCCAGGCCAGCACCGACTCCGGCACCGGCGACGCCCGCGTCAGGGCGACAATCTCCCGCTCCGCCCGTCGGCAGACGGTGGTCGCCACAAACAGCTGAGCGGCGGTCACGGCGCCGCCGGGCAGCGTAAAGGGCTTCCAGGGCGGTGTCTTAGCGGCCAGGACGTCGAAAAGGGCTTCAAGCCGCGTCACATGCGCGGGCAGCGTGCTCGCATCCTCCCGTCCCGGAACACCCCGGCTCCTCGAGAGATCGCGCCCCACATGAAAGAGCCGGTGCTGAATCTGCTCGAGGCCCGCCTCCAGGAGGGCCCACTCGGGGCCTGCGGCCGCGGGTGCTGCCGCCCGCAGAGCCGCGAGAGCGAGTCCGACGTGGGCGTTCAGTTCGTACAGGGTCCCGTACGAGGCCACCCGGGGGTCGTCCTTGCGGACCCGCTCCCGACCACGGGTGGCCGTGGCACCGGCGTCTCCCCGGCGCGTGTAGATCCGGTGCATATGCCGGCGTGGGCTCTCATCCACTAAAACCACTCCGTCCCGAGCGAAGTTGCGCCCCGTGATCCGGTCCACAGCCGGAAAGCTGTATGGACAAACTCTCTTCCGTCTTTACGTGGGGGGTACCGCCGCTCCCGGCCGCATTACGTCGGGCGCTCTGCCATGGTACCAAACCCTCCCACTCTGCCGACGAAGTTTCCGTCGCCGGGGATCGCCGCGGTGGTCCGGGTGCAGGGCCGCATCGAGTCATGCGTCATAATGGGACGCGGGGACGACCGGAAGGACGCGCCCCGGATCTTTCAGCCCTGCAGCAGGCAAGAGAAGGGGGAAAGCGCGGTGCAGAACCATCCCGCGCGCGTCTCTCCACCCGGGAACCGGCCGTGGCAGGTAGAGACCAATGGCATAAACCGGATCCCGGAATCGGCCCGGAACGGCAGGCCCCGTGACCTCTTCTGGATCTGGTTTGCGGCCAACATCGGCATCCTGGCCGTCGTGTACGGCGGTATCATCGTGTCCTTCGGTCAGAATTTCCTCCAGGGTGTCGGGGTGGTGCTCCTGGGGTCGGCCTCGTTTGTCCTGGTGGGCGTCCTTAGTGTGGCGGGCCGGGACGGAGGGGCGCCGATGATGACACTCTCACGAGCCGTGTTCGGAATCTGGGGCAACATCGCTCCGAACCTCGTGAGCTGGGCCTCACTGCTCGGCTGGGAAACCATCACGGTTACCCTCGGAACCTTCGCGGTGATGGCCCTCCTAGGCCCGCTTCTGCCTCTCGGCACGGTCCCGCTTGCGCTTTTGTGCATCGCGATCATGGTCGGTCTCACGGTTCTGGCAGGCCTTTTAGGTCAGGCTACACTGGTGTTGGTCCAGACCTGGGCGAGCGGCGTCTTCGGGGCGCTCACCCTCCTCGTGATCATTCTCTTGATTCCGGGCACCCACTGGCAAAGCCTCCTGGCGCGGCCACCCGGCCCGTGGCTTGGCGGCTTCGTGCCGGCCCTCAGTATCGTCGTCGCGGGGACGGGACTCAGCTGGGCCAACGCGGCTTCAGACTACAGCCGGTATCTGCCCCGGCGGGTGAAGGGCTCACACATCGTGTGGTCGTCGGCCCTGGGAGGCGGCCTGCCACTTGTCGCCCTGATGTTGACGGGCCTGCTCCTGGCAGGCCGCGACCCCTCCCTCGCCACGTCGGCCAACCCGATTGCGGCTCTCCGGCTGATGCTGCCAGCCTGGGCCGGCGTCCCCTATCTCATCGCCGCCGCCGGGGGGCTAGTCGCCGAAGCGGACCTGAGTCTCTATTCTTCAGGGTTGAATCTCTTGAATATGTTCGTCCCCTGGCCCCGCTACAAGACGGTGCTCATCGACGCCGCCATCATGATTCTCGGCACTGTCTACATCGTCTTGGTCGCTCAGAACTTTTTTGGGCCCTTTGAATCGTTCGTGACCTTGCTCGGTATCGGACTCGCCGCATGGACAGGCGTCTTTCTCGTCCATCAGCGACGGCGGCGGGATGGATCCGATCGCTACCCGGATCGCCTTCTCTATCCCCCAAGAGGCGCCCGGCATGGAACCGTGGCGGTGAACGCCCGCGCGCTGCTCGCGTGGGCGGCCGGCGTGCTGGTAGGCCTTCTGTTCACCTCGTCGCCACTTGTGCAGGGACCGTATGCGCGCGGCATCTTCGCGACCTCGAACCTCGCGCTGATCTTCGCCTTTGGGGTGTCGGGCCTGCTCTTCTTCCTCCTTCCCGGCGGAACCCGGACGACCGCGAGCGCCTCCCCGACCGCACGGGAGGAGAAGGCATGATTCCCCGCCCCCGGCGTCTCGTGGTCATGGGCAGCATCCTGATGGACGTAACCGTCTTTGTGGACCGGTGGCCCGCGCGAGGCGGCGATATTCTCGCGCGGGCGGGAGCGGCCGTCCCTGGCGGGACGTTCAATGTCATCGCGGCTGCGCGCCGCCTGGGTCTCGAGACGGCGTACGGGGGGCTTATCGGTCAGGGAGTCTTTGGCGACCGCATCCGCCACGCCCTCGCCGAACTTGACGTGGCCCTCCTCACGCCATCCACGGGCCACGCCCGGGAGGACACCGGATTTGACGTGGCGG
>JBMFXK010000206.1:0-5637 GCA_049964315.1 Clostridia bacterium
CGAAGTCACTTCCGTCCACCGCCGCGGCGTAGTCCGTGGTGGTCTCCAGGGGAAGGACTTTCCCTTTTCGGGACGCCTGCCGACGGGCCATCCGCGCGACAAGCTCCACGCGTTCCCGGTTGATGTCCATCAGTACGAGCGATCCGATGGAGAGTGGGCGCTCAAGCAGGAGATCCACCAGCTCGGGCGTAAAGACACTGCCGCCTCCGATGACGCCAATCTTGATGTCCTTCATCTGCAACCCCTTTCTATGACGTGCGGCCGTCGGTCCAGTCGAGCGCGTCGAACACTTCCCGGTATGCCTGATGGCGGTCCGGATCCGGCTCCACCAGGCGCACGTGGCTGCGAAGCAGGGTCGCAGCCTGGTCCAGACTCTCGATAACGCCGGCGCCGACCCCGCCCAAAAGGGCGGCGCCCACCGCCGACAGATCGGGAAACTGATGCACGTACACCGGGCGATTCAGCATGTCGGCCTTCAGCTGCCCGACCAGCGCACTGCGGCTGGCGCCCCCGGTCAGCACGAGACCCGGGGGCGCTCCTGTCCGCACGGTCTCCAGCAGTTCGAACATCCTCGACCCGAGGTACGCCAGGCCTTCTAACACCATGCGCGCCAACTCGCCCGCTCCCACACCCGCATCGAGACCCGTAAAGGCCGAGCGGCGGTCGCCAAACGCGTGGGGAAAGAACTGATGACCCAGAAAGGGCGCGTAAAGGCGCCCGCGCGGCGCCTGGGGGTCGGCTCGTTCCGCCGCCGCGAAGAATTGGGGAGCATCCAGGCCCAGAATGCGGCGGGCCCATTCAATCTGACCGCCGGTCCAGCATTCCAGTGTCTGGGTACCCAGACCTGGCAGCACGTGCAAGTCGTGGAGAACGCCGTGCGGCTCATCGCCTCCCCAGCCTCCTTCCGTGCCGATGTCCACAAACTGCGCCGCCATCTCCCAGGTGCCGAGGACGTTCAGTGACCGGTCCGGACCATCAATGCCGGCCGCGAGGGCCGCAGCCAGGTAATCGTGGGCGCCGGTGGCGACCGTGACGCGCCGGCCGGGCAGCAGGGTATGGTTCTCGCCCAGGGCCGTGCCCGCCGGCAGGATGCGCGGAAACCAGGCGGGGTCGAGCCGACCGGCCTGCAGCAGTGACGGCGACCAGCTGCGCGTGCGCCGATCCACTGCACCGCTCGACCCGGCCGAAGACGGCTCCGCCGCCATCACCCCCGACAGGCGCGCCGCGACAAAGCCTCCGATCGAGAGGACCCCGGCCACGCGGGCAGCACGGGCGGGATCGTGCATCTGCAGCCACGCCAGATGAAATGTGGGGGGCTGATACCAGCGCGGGCTCCCCGCCTCCGCATAGAAGCGATCGGGCTCATACGGAAAGGCCTCATCCAGCTCCTCACGGCTCACCCCCTGCCAATGCCCGACGACCGGCCACACGGGCCGGAGGTTCCGGTCCACGGCCACCAGCGGCGGGCCGGCCGACGAGACAGCCACCGCCACCGGCATCGCAGGCTGGTCCGGCACCAGCTGGCGGATCAGTGTCTCCGCCGTGGTGATGAGTACCTCGGGATCGTTGAGATGACGGTACGTGGTGCTGCCAACCTGGCAGGTGGCGTCCCGTGACGGAGGCGGCACCGCCACCATGCGTTCGATCGCGCCCGTATCCGAATTCACGAGAACTGCCTTGACCTGCGTCTGGCCATAATCCAGGCCCACCAGCCAGGCACGCGGCCGCATGGCAATCCTCCCCCCGCCGCGGCTGGCGCCGCGGCGACTCGTTTGGTCCGCGCACAGTGTTCGCCAGATCCCTGGAGGTTCTCCTTTCCAGCCCGCACACCGCTGCAGCGACAGGAACCAGACGGTCCGCAGGATCGGCGTGTGCCGAGACGAAAGCGGAGGAAAGCGGCCGGCTTCGATACAATCGGACCAGGACAATCGGACCAGGACAATCGGACGGTCCGGCGACGGGCAGGCAGATGATCCGGGCACAGGAATTCCGGGCTCGATGGGATGCGAAGGGATACGAAAGGATGCGGGTCATGTCGACAGTGGGAGCACAGGTTCGGGCGCTGATTGAGGGGCAGGCGCGGGTGTGGCCATCGGCCCTGGCCGAAGCGTGGCCACTTGGAGCCGAGGCTCCTCTGGTCTTTGTCGGCAGCGGGTCGTCCTATTATCTGGCCCAGGTGGCGGCCGCCGTGGCACGCCGGCTCCACGTTCCCGCCTGGGCGGCTCCTGCGGGCGAAGTGTGGCTGGAGCCGCAATCGAGTCTTCTAAACGCGAAGAGCGTGCTGATCGTCTCCCGCTCCGGTACGACCTCTGAGGCCCTTCTGGCGGCGAAGGCCGCCCGGGACCAGGGTCTTGTGACTTATGGCCTGACCTGCAATCCCGACACCCCCCTGGCCGCGGCCGTGGACAAAGTCACGGTGCTGCCCGCCGACGACGCGACCGTGGTCATGATCCAGTCCTATACGGCGATGCTCCTGTGGCTGGAAGCGTCACTGGCATTGGGGGCTGGCACCAGCGTGGCGTCTTATTTCCAGGCGGACCGAAGCTCAAGCCTCCTCCAGCAGGCCCGGACGATGACGGATGCGGTCCTTCAGGATCCGCCGCGGCGGACCATCTATCTCGGCGCCGGGGTTCGTTACGGCATCGCTCGCGAGGCCGCTCTGAAGGCACTGGAGATGGGGGGCGGCCAGGTTCTCTGGTACCATCCGCTCGAGTTCCGCCACGGGCCCTGGGGATCCGTGGAGGCTGGCGACGTGGTGTGGCTGCTGGGCCAGGAGGCGCTTGTGCACGTGGAAGCCTCGCTCGTGGAGGAACTCCAGGCCCGAGGAGCCTCCGTCATCGAGCTGGCGCGGAACCCCACCGGCCGCTCCACCCGTGCGGTCAGGATCCCCGACGGCGTCCCCGACCTGTTTTCGGGGCCCCTGGCTGTGATTCCGCTGCAATGGTATGCGTGGGCGTGGGCCGTGAGGCTTGGCCAGGACCCGGACCGTCCCCGCAACCTCACCAAGGTGGTGCGCCTGGATTAGAAGGGAGACGCCTCCCCCACCAGTTCTCCGTACAGCTCCGGGCGGCGATCATAATGAAAGGGCCACTCGGCTCGGGACCGGTCCACCACCTGGGAGTCGATTTCGGCGATGGCCACGCCCGGCTCGAGGCCGCACTCGGCCACGACGTTGCCGTCCGGGTCGAAGGCCGCGCTGTCGCCGCCAAACATGTAGGCGCCCCCTTCGAGGCCAATCCGGTTCACGCTCACCACATAGCAGTTGTTGGCGAGGGCGTTGGCCGCCAGTGCCGTCCGCCACCGGGGCCGCGAGACGTCGCCGGTCCCCCGTGGCGCCAGGATGACGTGCACGCCCTTGCCGCCGAGGATGCGGCTTCCTTCCGGAAACAGGTTGTCCCAGCAGGTCTGGATGCCGAGCGTGAGCCCGTTGAGATGAAACACCGGAAAACCGAGGTCTCCCGGTTCGTAGTAGTACTTCTCAAACCAGCCCGGATGATAAGGAATGTGGCTCTTGCGGTAACGAAACAGCGTGGCGCCGGTGGCGGCCAGGACGTACGTGGTGTTGAAGCGGCGGCCGTCGCTGACCTCGTAGCCGGGTACGGCCAGCGTGAGGCCGGTCGCGCGGGCCACCTCGCGCATGCGCGACAGGATGGGGCCTGATTCAGGTTCGGCCAGCGCGAAATGCGCCGCATCCTCGGTGGCGGGAAACCACGGGAAGGGAAACAGTTCGGGAAGAAGCGCCAGATGGGCGCCCTGTTTCGCCGCCTGGCCGAGATGCGTGAATGCTGCCTCCAGATTGTCGGCCGCACGGCCGGTAAGATTCAACTGGATGAGAGCCACCTTCAAGACCACGCGCCATCAACCTCCGGGCCTATCGTAGCACTGGGGGCGTCGAGCGTTCTCAAATGTGCCGCACCGGACCGTTCGCGCATGAGCCGTGAGCGGACGGATCAAACCGCCCGAGTTGCCGGCAAGAGTCGGTTGATGTCGCGTGATTCCCAAGTTTAAAAACCGCAATTCGCCTGTCCCATGGGGTACGGCGGAGCCGCGGATGGTATCGTGAGCCCAGCATAACGTGTTCGTTCCGACGTCCCGGGAACTTGCTCGGAACAACAGTTTGGGAGACGCTTCTCATATGGCGAGGGTACCTGCGGACACCCCGGAGCGCACTGCCCCCAACTGGCCCACCTGGCTTATCGTCAACGGCCGGTCGCGGAGCGGGGCGCTCGGCTACCAGCAGTGGGCAAACCGGCTCGACCAGGTCTTGAACCTGGTGGGGTCGTCGCTCGTGCGTTCGCACGAGGAGTTCCTGGAAACGCTGCAGGAAGCCAGGTCCCACGGCGTGCGCCGGCTCATCGTGGGGGGCGGCGATGGCACGCTCTCAAGCGC
This sequence comes from Clostridia bacterium, assembly GCA_049964315.1. Classification (GTDB taxonomy): domain Bacteria; phylum Bacillota; class Sulfobacillia; order Sulfobacillales; family JAIMBI01; genus JAKATP01. Next base: position 4,390 of record JBMFXK010000206.1, read on the forward strand.
GGCGGACGCACTCCGGCGCCATCCAGACGCGGTGCTGGGTGTCCTTCCGCTTGGAACCGGCAACACCTTCTTTGCCGGCCTCGGACTGCCCTACGACCCCGAACGCCTTATCCGGGCGCTTGCCCAGGCTCCAATCGCGGCGGTGGACATCGGCGAAGCCGTGTCCAACGGGGAGAGCCACATTTTCCTGAACAGTGCAAGCATCGGCATCAGCAGCCTGCTCGTGCAGCTCCTGCGCGTGGGCGCCAAGCAGCGCTTCGGGATCTGGGCGTGGCCGCTGGAGGTGACCCGGGCGCTGCAGATGGCGCCCAAGTTCACCGTCACCCTCACCTATCCCGACGGCCGCGAACGGTACGGAACGCGTCAGCTGGTGGTGGCAAACGGCCACACTATTGCAGGCCGCCTGCGGGTGACCCAGGGTCCGGCCAACCAGGACGGCCTGCTGGAGGTGTTCAGATTGGGCGGTCCGTCCATGGGCGCCTTGCTGCGCACCACCTGGCATCTGTGCCGCGGGCAGCTCCTGCGCACCCACCATGCCCGCTACCGGGTCGTGCGCGAGGTGCACATCGCCACTGACGTGCCCATGCCGGTCGATCTGGATGGCGATCTCTGGCGTGCCACCCCGGTATTCTGCCGCGCGCTGCCGAACGCTCTGCGGGTGCTGGTGGGTGAGCATGTCGAAGGAGCGCCGTCACCCAACTGACAGGCGAGCGTCATTGTAACCAGCCGCACCCGCATACAGTGGCGGGGCATCCTGTACGACGCCCGCCGCGGTTCGATCGAGATGTCCACCCAAGACGCGCCGCCACGCGCTTTTCCGGAGTCGGCCATGCTACCATGGTGGTCGTCTGCGAGCGGCTGATTCTGACCAAGGAGCTGATTCGATGGCGCAACTGTCCGAGACCTTTACCGTGGATTGCCATCATACCGCTCAGCATGTATTGCACATAACCCTGGACCTGGACGGACTCGACGCGGGGATGCACGAACTGGCGCTGCCCGTCTGGGCGCCGGGAGCCTATGAGGTTCGGGACTTCTCCCGTCACGTGTTTGACATGAAGGCGGTGGACCGGGGCGGTCGTGCGATCGCCATGACCAAGTCCGCCAAGAACGTGTGGCAGTTCGAGGCGGACGGCCGCGCCACCATCACCTACCAGTTCTACGCGTTTGAGCTGGAAGTGGACACGAGCCATGCCGACGCCACCCACGCCTACTGGAACGGCACCAACCTGTTCTTCGTGGTGGATG
>JBMFXK010000207.1:0-5601 GCA_049964315.1 Clostridia bacterium
ATCCCTCAGCCGATTGAGCGCCTGCGCCGCCGCCAGCACCGGGTCCTGACGGTCACCGCCAGAATACGCGGCGTGAACCCGGGTGCCGCTGAGCGTGATGCGCTCTTGGATGATGCCGCCGACCCCGGTGACGACGCCGATCTCCTGATCTTCTCGCTCCAGGATGGGACCCTGCTCGACATGCAGCTCCACATAGGCGGCGACGCGGTCCAGGGTGGTGGTCGCGCGCATCTGGTCAAGCGTGAAGCCCGCCTGCCAGACCGCATCCCGCAGAGAGACCCCCGCCGGATCGCGGAGCTCTTCCAACGCGGCGGTCTCCAAGGCGCCCACATACATGCGGCTCCCAAACAGGGTGGTCCCGAAGCGAGCCCCTTCCTCGTCGTTCCAGGCCACCACCTCAAGGTTGTGGCGGAGGTGGTAGCCGGCGCTCCGGAGGGTCCGCACCACCTCGAGTGCCGCCATTACGCCAAGCGCGCCGTCGAAGGCGCCACCCTTCGGCACGCTGTCCCGGTGCGAGCCGATGACCAGGCTTTGGCCCGCACCCACCTCCCAAACGCCCCAGAGGTTGCCCAGCGGATCAATCGAGGTGGTCAGCCCGAGCGCGCCCATCTGCTCCCGAAGCCACAAGAGAGCGCCGCGATCCTCCGGGGTCCAGGGGAGGCGTGACACAGCTCCCGCCCCTTCGCCCGCCAAAGTGAAGGTGCCAAGATGGCGAAGATCCTGTCCCAGACGCTCCTCGTTGACCCGCACTTTGTTCATCACGGCTCGCTCCTCCTTTGGCTGCCAGCGACTACCAGATGATGGCGCCGCCGTCCGCCACCAGGGTGTGGCCGTCCACGAAGGAGCTGTCGGATGACAGCAGGAACCAGGCCGCGCGCGCAATCTCCTCAGGTTCCGCCACGCGGTTCAGCACGGCTCCGGCGGCGTCTTCCCGTTCGGCCCTGCCGGCGTCGTTCTCACGGGCCCAGGACGCCTCGATCATAGGCGTGCGCGTGGCGCCGGGACACAGAGCGTTGACACGGATGTTCCGGTTCCGCCATGACACTGCCAGCGACCGCGCCAAGGCCACCACTCCGCCCTTGGTCGCGGAGTAGACGATGCCGCCGCGGGTGGTGCCAACCATGGCCAGTTCCGAGGCGACCAGCACCACGGCCGCTCCCTCGGCCAGATGCCGGCTTACGTATTTGGCCGTCAGGCACATTCCCGTGAGGTTTACCGCCACCTGACGGGCGATATCGCCGTCGGGCATCTCTTCAATGGGGGAGGAGAGAGAGATCCCGGCGGTGTGAAGCCACCCCGCCAGGGGTTCACGCACGCGGGCCATGGCCTCTCGGATGGAGTCTGCGTCGGAGACGTCCACCGGGATGTACTCGGTTCCGGGACGGGACGGGGGCGTCACGTCCATGATCGTGACGGCACCGCCGCGGGCCATGATGACGTCAGCACTGGCCGCCCCGATTCCAGAGCTGCCGCCGACGATGAGATAGCGCTCCATAAGGACTCCTCTTCGCTCAGAATGCGTCAAGACCGTTGCCGCGGTTCTTGGCCAGCACGGACAGGAACTCGTAAAACAGATTCGCGGCCAGCAGCGAGGTAATGGCGGCAGGCCCTTCATAGAGCGGCGACACCTCGACGATGTCGACGCCAACGAGACGGTGACCGGTGAACGCCCGCACGACATCGAGAGCCTCCCGGCTCGTCAGTCCGCCCACTTCTGGGGTCCCGGTCGCCATCGCGTAGGCAGGGTCGACCACGTCGATATCCCACGACACATAGAGGGCCTCGGTCGGTGGCACCGACTCCAGCACCCGCTCCACCGCCGCCTTTGGATCCCGGGCCAGGTCGGCAATCGGCACCACCATGAGCTCATGGGCGGCCGCGTAGTCGAAGTCGTCGGGGGAGAACTGCGGTCCCCGTATCCCCAGCTGCGCCACACGGCCCAGAAGACCCTCTTCCAGCGACCGCCGAAGCCAGGTCCCGTGCGTGTAACGCTCGCCCCAGTACTGGTCCCAGAAGTCGAAGTGAGAGTCAAAGTGGAGCAGGTGAACAGGCCCGTGAGCCCGTCGGAGGGCACGCAGGGCGGGAAGCGTGATGGAGTGGTCACCCCCCGCGATGAGCGGGACCGCCCTCGCGTCGAGAATCCGGCCCAGTGTCTCTTCAATCGCGCGGGCCGTGGCCTGGTGTGAGCCCGGCACCACGTCCACGTCGCCATAGTCGACCACATTCAGGACCTCGAACGGGCTTACGCCCAGGATCATGTTATAGGGACGAAGGAGGCGCGACTGCTCCCGGATGGCGCCCGGGCCCACCCGCGCGCCGGTGCGGTATGTGGTCCCATCATCAAACGGAATCCCGAGGAAGGCGACGTCCACGTCGGTCAGGTCCCGGTCGTGGGGCAGTCGCGCAAACGTCGCGATCTGGGTAAAGCGGGGAGAAACCAGCGCGTCAAGCGGTCGGATCTGGCGTCGGTCAGACACCCTATCACACCTTCCCTGCAACGAGAGTCAGACGGGCCGGGTGGACATGATGGCCTGGTCCAGGACATCGACCACGTGCAGCAGGTCCTCCTCCGAGATAATGAGCGGCGGAGACAGGGTGACGACCGCCCCGGCTGGACGGGCGATTACCCCGTTCTTCCGCATTTCGGCGGCGACGGCCGCGGCGTGTTCGGCACCGGTCGGCCCGTTGGGGCGTCCGGACAGCTCCACCCGGCCCAGCAGCCCGACACTGTCCGCATCGGCCACGTCGCCGGCGTGCCTGTCCCGCAAGGCTGACAGGGCGTCGTGCAGCGGGTCGTCGAGTTGCTGCACGTGCTCCAGGATGCCTTCGCCTTCCAGGATGGCGATGTTGGCGAGCGCTGCCGCGGCGCCAACGGGGTGGCCGCTGTAGGTGTTGCCGTGACGGAATTCCGGACCCTTGGCGGCATGCTCGAGAAAGGCCTCGGCAATCTGGCCGGTGACCATGGTGGCTCCGAGGGGGAAGTATCCCGAGGTGAGGCCCTTCGCGAAGGTCATCACGTCCGGCCGGACGCCGTAAAAGCGGGCCCCGGACCAGGTCCCCAGCCGCCCGAAGCCGCAGATCACCTCGTCGCTGATCAAGAGCACGTGGTAGCGGTCGCAGATGGCGCGGACCCGGGCCATGTAGTCGGGCGGGGGGATGATGACGCCTCCCGCACCCTGGACTGGCTCCATGATGAAAGCGGCCACGGTTTCCGGACCCTCAAACAGGATCGTACGCTCCAGCTCGTCGGCGCACGCCAGAGTGCACGGCGCACCCGCCGTGTGATAGGGGCAGTGCAGATGGTCCGGCGCCGGGATGTGGCGCACGTGGGGCAGCAAGGGCTCGAACGGCTCCCGATTACCCGGGATGCCGGCCACCGACAAGGCACCCAAGGTGACCCCATGGTAGGCCTGCCGGCGGCCGATGAGCTTGTACTTGGCAGGGTTCTTGATGCGCCAGTATTGGCGGACCAGTTTGAGCGCAGTTTCGTTGGCCTCCGAGCCGCTGCCGCTGAAAAAGACCGTGGCCATGCCGTCGTCCGCAAACAGACTGCGCAGCTTTTCGGCCAGGGACAGGGCGGGCGGGTTGGCAAATCCGCCAAATGAGGGGAACCAGGTGAGGGTCCCCGCCTGCTCGAACATGGCGTTGACAATCTCCTGACGCCCGTAGCCCACATTGACCAGCCACAGGCCGCCATGAGCGTCGATGAACTCGTGCCCGTCGCGGTCGTACACCCGTACACCGTCGGCCCGCTCGATTACCAGCGGGCCCCGCTGGAGCACATCCTGCAGAGAGGTAAACGGACCCCAGAGGGCTGGAACCCTCGCCATACGTCACGTCCTTTCGTGAAGCCCCGCCGATTAGTCGAGGGGCGTGCCAAAGCTTCTCGTGTCTGGCAGCATCCAGCCGAACCCCCGCGGCGTTTCGATGTATTCCGGCCACGGCAGCTCGACGGGAGCGGCGAAATCCTCCGGCAGCAGAGGGGCGGTCCAGTTGGTCCCGCCCACGCCGCCTCCCGTACGCTCCTCGTACTCGGTCCTGGCGGCGTCCACCACCTCAGGATGGGTGAGCAGATCAACCAGCGTGGCTGCCATGGTCTTGCCGGCCGTGATCCAGGTCTGGTCGATGGCGGCGGGGATGCCGTTCAATGCGTTGTTAGCCCAGTACGCCCGCGAGGTAAGTCCGCGCACCAGAGGTTTGGCGGTGAGGAGCCGCACGGTGGGGGCATGCCAGCAGTATTCCACGTAGTCGTCGGCGCTCACGTGAGTCTGCCAGGCGGGCAGGTCCCGCCGGAAGCCCTGTTCATACACTTCGGGGTCCAGGAGGGAGCGGGCTCCCTCGGTAAACGGCTCGTTGTCCGGCACCAGGCCCTGGTCTTCCTGGATGGCACGCGCAAAGGCGCGGGCTTGCTCCGGGAACACCGGCGCCCCCACCTGCTTTAGATTCTCGTAGGTGAGACGCGCGAGGACGTGGTTCGGAAGCCCGACGCGGGTCTTGGTGACCCAGCGGATGTGGGCCCGCGTGTTGGTGGCCAGCGCGGCCGCGCGGGCGTTTCGTTCCAACACGTCGGCAATGCGCTGCTGGACGGCCAGTGTGGGGCCGCGCCAGGAATATTGAATCTGGGCGAAGCGCGGGGGCAGGTTGTCGGAGGTGGCGGTGCCGTTGGCCAGCACGGCCTCGTTGAGCGTCCAGGCTCCGAGGTGCGGAAACATGTTCTCCTTCGTGTACTTGGTGTTGGTATACATCAGCATCAAGGCGTCGAGTGCTCCTGGAGATCGCACGCCGACATGCGCCGAGCCTTGAAACGGCAGCATGGCGGGGTCGGACCAGGGCGCCGCATCGTCGCACTCAAACGTGAACACCGCACTCCAGTAGGCGGCAAAGTGCGTATCCCACGCCACGGTGTTGGTGGTGTGAGGATGGTAGACCACGAACGCGTCGAAGCCGTCGTAGTACCCCTTGGCCGCATGTACGGGCTTGGAGCCGCAGACTTTCTCGGCCGGCTCGCCGAAAATGACGAGAGTGCCGGGAATCTTCTCGCGCTCCATTACATGCTTGGCAGCCAGGATTCCCGACAAAGCCGCTACACCCAGTGCCGAATGGGGATCTGTGTGGCCGGGCGCGTACGGATGCAGGCCGGGACGCGGCTCACGGTGCGGGACGGGAGCCTGGGAGTTGTGAGGCACCGCGTCGTACTCGGCAAAAGTGCCCAGCACGGGCCCGCCCGATCCCCAGCGCGCCATGAACGCGGTGGGCATGCCGCCTGAACCCGCCTCAACCTCAAAGCCTTCATGCCGCAGGAGATCCACATATGCCGCCGCCGACCGGTACTCCCGCCACGCCGGTTCGGCGTAATCCCAGATCTTCATGTGGAAATCCGACCATGTTGGAATCTGGGCATCGAAAAACGACCAGGCTTCGTTCTTCAAAGGGTCCGGTCGCGTCATAACAGGTTCCTCTTTCCTCAGGCTTGGCGCACGCGCTTGGCCGACTTCTCTTAACTTCCCGTGGCGAACCGTACTTCCTTCCGACTGTACCGTTTGAGCCCGGGGAAGAATTGCCTTCGCAAAGGGTCGGGGAGAATTTTTGGCTAGATGTGAC
>JBMFXK010000208.1:0-5596 GCA_049964315.1 Clostridia bacterium
GCACCGGGGAGGGGTCGAGACACGTCAGCTGCCGCGGCGCCAGCGACTTGTAGAGGCCGGCGTCAAACGTCAGCATCCCCGACCCCGACCCTATCTCCAGGATGTCCAAGCCGCGCGCGACGTTCATGTGGCGGACGAAGTCCCGGCGCATGTCCATGAAGCCGGGCAGGATGGTCTCGCTCAGCTGGTCCAGATCGGCCAGGTTCACAAACTCGGCCATCATGGACAGGCGGGCTCGGGTTTTGGCGTAGCCCGTCGTGCGCCACATTTCCTGGGTGTCGCGCCAGGTCTGGTGCCCTACGCGGGTGAGCGTCACGTACCGGCCATCGTCGCCCGGCACCAGCTCGTAGTGGTTCACCGCCATCCCCACCGCCAGCTCGTTCTCGAGCGAGCGGGAAACCCAGGGCCGGTGAAGCCGTCCGGATACGAAGTCCTCCTCGCGCATCCGGCCGTAGAAGCGCACCGCCATCAGGTTTTCCACCAGCGCCGTGTAGCCGTAGCCGAGCATGAGGCGGGCGAGCCCCCCGTCCCGCACCAGGAGGCGAACCCGGCGGAGGGCTTCGTTGAGCGTACCGGCCGTGAGGGCAGGGGAACCTGTCTCCAGGTAGGCGTCAAATGAGGCTGTCGAGAGCAGCACCTCGCGGATCCCGGTCTGAATCTGGGCCGCGGTCATCGGCCAATTTCCCAGCAGCGACTTATCCAATGGCAGCGCGGCAATCTCGTTCACGGCCGCGTTCACCAGATCTTCCAGGGCGGGCTCGAGGACGGGCCCGCCCCGGGCTGCCGCCAGCCAAGGGTCACTCACGAGCCCGTATTTCAAAAAGAGACGGACGCTCGCTTCCGCCTCGGGCGAATACACTCTCTCACTCCCGTCCTGCAAGAAGGATTGTGCTGATTATGCACGACCTCGTTGAGGGATATGGGCTGTGGCGGACCTTAAAGATCGCGGATCAGGGTGCGGGCTGCCACCTGCACCGGATCCCACGTGTCGGACACGCCAGGGGCGTACGCGAGGTCGAGGCCCAGCAGGTCGTCAACCGTGAGTCCCGCCATGAGCGCAGTGGCCACGACGTCGATGCGCTTGCCTGAACCGGGACCTCCCACAATCTGACCTCCGAGCAGCCGGCCGCTGCCGCGCTCGCCCCAGAGTTTGACCCGAATGGGGCCAGTCCCCGGCATATACGGCACACGCGTCGTGGACGAAATGGCCGACGCGGCGGCGTCGAGCGACAGTGCTCGCACCTCTTTCTCTCCGAGGCCGGCGCGTGCCACCTCTGTCTCTCCGAGCTGGGTAATTGCGGTGCCGGTGACACCGGGGAACCGGGCCGGGCGGCCCGCGATGGCAAGGCCCGCCACCCGCCCCTGCTTGTTGGCATGGGTGGCCAGAGGCTGATAGACATGGCGCCGGGCGACCACGTCGTAGACGTCCGCGCAGTCGCCGGCCGCGAAGACGCCGAGCGCCCCGGTGCGGCACTGGTCGTCAACGTGGATCGCACCGCCGGCGCCGAGCGGGATTCCCGCTTCAGCCGACAGATCCGAGTCGGGCACGACCCCGAGGCCGAGAATGACGATGTCGGCGGCATGGCGGTTCCGATCGGTCACGGCCGCGGTCACCGCCCGACCGTCGGTTTCGAAACCGACCAGGGTCTCTTCCAGGGCCAGCGTGACACCGAGGGCCTCCGCCGCGCGCGTGACCAGTTCGCCCATGTCCGTATCGAGGGAGCTCATAAGCGCGGGGTTACGGTCCACGAGCACAACCGGTCTCCCCGACCGCCGGAGGTTGTCGGCCATCTCGAGACCGATGTAGCCGCCCCCGACCACCACGACGCGGGCGTCCGGCCGCTCGGACAGGGCGCGGCGCAGGGACTGGGCACCTTCAAGACTTTTGACCGTGAAAATGCGGTCCGCATCCACGCCAGGAACCTCCGGCACCACCGGCAGCGCTCCCGTGGCGATTACGAGGGTGTCAAAGTGCTCGGCCATGACCTGATGGTGATCCAGATCGACCACCTCAAGTTCACGCCGTTCCAGATTGATGCGTTCCACCCGATGATGGACGCGCACATCAATGCCCGCTTTCTGAAACGCGTCAGGACGCCGCGCCACCAGACGGTCCACGCCATCGACCAACTGGCCGATCAGGTACGGGATGCCTCACGAGGAGTAGGAGGTGTAGCCGCCCTGCTCGAACGCCAGCACTTCGAGATCCGGCTGCCATCGCTTTGCCTGAGAGGCGGCGCTCATGCCGGCGCCGTCCCCGCCCACCACCAGAAGCCGTTTTGCGCTCATACGTCCATTATGCACGCCTCAGACGGCGATAAGGAGTGTCCGCCGCCCATCTGCCCGCGCCATGCTGCCAAGAGCCCGTCGCGCATCAGCGCGGCGGGCGGCCGGGGCGGAACCATGCTGGACGGTCGGGGCACCGGGCAAGCGGAACGACGGAGGCATGGGACGGAGCCAGCAGCTGTTGTTGTACGACCAGACCCCTCGACGGCCAGCGCGCTGGCCGCAAAAAATCCGCACGACCCGGGACGTGCCCGGGCCGTGGGTGCGGGAGGCCCTTCTAGACGCGGGTGGGAAGACCATCCACGCCGGCAAAGATGTCGGGCGTGAACACGCCCCCCGACATCACCACCTTGCCGTCCACCAGGATGGTGGGATTGCCAAATCGACCCCCGGTGAGCGCCATGGCCCGCTCTTTAGCTTCCGGGTCCTCCATCACGTTGTGATAAACGAACGGATGCCCATGCTGGGAGAGAAACTCTCTCGCCCCGATGCAGTCGCTTCAGGTAGGGGTTCCGTAAATGATGATGTCTGCCACGGCAGGTGCTCCCTCCGGCTGCTCACGGTCGAGCTGGATTTGACTCTAACGGTATCACGAATGAGACGCGGTGGACGGGCTTATGGATCAGTGGGTCAGGAATCGGAGGACGAGGTTCCGGGCCACGGCACGACCGTGGCGGCGCTAGGGGCCGACGCCGTACTGCCATCAGCCAGTACCACCGGCACCGGCCGTCTGGGAAAGCGCACGACGGTCAGGTCCACGGCAGCGTCCAGCGCACGGTCGCGGCGCACCCAGCTCAGGAAGCGCGGGTACACCATGCTGCCATACACAAAGTGGACGACTGTGAGGCATAAAGCGCCGCCCAGCTGCTGGTCGTGTGCCAGGGTGAGACCCCACAGGAGCTCGCGGTGGCCGTAGGCGGCGGCATAAAGGGGTGTCGTATCGAGCGTGACGATGGCCAGGGGCAGGATCATGGGCATGCCGTCCAGGAACAGGTACAGGATCTGGACCCCCGGATGCAGCGGCGGAAAGTCCTCTGAGGGGCTGACTATGGGCCACCACATGAAAATGCCTGTCGCCATCAGCAACAGGTGCCAGCCCAGCATGGCGCTCATCGAATCCACCATCGAGGTGATGATGGGCGGAAAGACCATCAGCCCGAACACCACGTTAAACATCAAGATGGCGGGCACGGGACGCACCAGCCGCCCCCACACCGCCCGGAGGGCGGGGGAGCGGAAGAAGCGCCGCCACGCCCAGGACGGAATACCGCGGATGAAGAACGGAGGCACGGCCAGGCCGGCAATCATGTGCTGGAACATGTGCATGGTGAACGAGATGCTCATGGCATAGACACCAATCGGGCTGCCCAGCGCGGCGTAGACCGCCAGCAAGGAGACGTAGAAGGAGATCGCCTGTTTTCTGGTCGGGACTTCATCGGGCGCCCGCCGATCGCGCATGGGTCCCCACATCGCCCAGGCATAGATGAATCCCACCATGGCGACGCCTGTCAGCACGCCGGGCGTGAGCCAGCCGTACCAGGGAAGGGTCATGCCAGTCACCTCTTTGCACCCGGATTCGAAGCTTATTATAGCCCGGATGCCGACGGGCACGGATGGCCATCGCCAGCACGCAGTCGGCGCGATTCCGCACGGAGGCCGAGGATCTGTGCGTCGGATCGCGAACTGGCCGCAGGGGAGTCGCGGCGAAAGGTGGCACGAAGAGGGATGAGAGTGGAGAGGACGGAGAGGACGGAGAGGACGGAGAGGCTCCAAATGGTGGCAGGCGTGCGAGACCGGTTGGAAGGACAGCGCGTCCAGCACCGGATTCCGGGAATGGCAGGGATGATCGGATTTCCGGATGGTACGGTTCAGACGTTCGGGCTTGGCCACTGCGACCTCGACAGGACCCGCCCTGTGGAGCCGAACACGCTGTTCGGGATTGCATCGCTCACCAAGACGTTTACTGCCGTCGCCATCCTACAGCTGGCCGAGGCCGGGATGCTGCACCTCGACGACCGCGTGGCGGATTATTTCCCGGCGTTTGCCGAGGTCCTTCCGGCCGCAGGGTCGGTGAGGCTCATCCACCTGTTATCGCATGCCAGCGGTCTTCCGGACTACTCGCGCGCGTTCAACCTGCAAACCAAGTGGAACTCCTACACCCCCGAGCAGCAAGCGCGCTTCCGTGCCGAAGAGCACCACATCGGTCCCGCGATGGAGACGGTGGATGACCTCCTGGAAGCCATGCGGCTGGAATCCCCAGAGCCCATCGGTTCCCCAGGGGAGCGCTTCAATTACTCCAACGAAGGCTTCGCCCTGCTGGGCCATGTGATCGAACGGGTGAGCGGCCTGTCGTACGAGGCATACCTGGCGCGGCACGTGTTTGATGTGCTGGAGATGAACCGCTCGCGCGTTGCGGTGCCCGACGCTGCCGCGGAGCCTGTCACCCACCTGTTCGAACCGGACGCCAAAGGCTTTCCCACTCGTGTTCCGGCCTGGCCCCAGGCCCCGGCAACGCTGGCGGACGGTTTCGTGCGCACGACGGTCGAAGATCTCTATCGCTACCTGGTGTCGTTCCTGGAAGCCCGGCCTGGCCAGCGCCGCCTGCTCCGGGCCAGCTCGCGCCGGAACATGGCGACGCCGCGCATCAACATCGGTCCAGACTCGGTCACCGGCCCATGGTACGGCCTCGGCTGGTATCTGGATCGCTTTCACGGAGCGCGCCGCATGTACCACACCGGAGACATGAGCGGGGTGGCGTCATACATGGCGGTGCTGCCAGACCATGGCGCCGCAGTGGCGCTTCTATCCAACCTGACCGGCGGTCCGGCCAAGGCGATGGGTGAGCTGCTGCTCGAGGCGGCCGTCTACGGCGGGACTGGTTCGCTCTAAGGTTCTGGGGTCAGGCGCACCGGCCTTTCTGTATTTCGGGGTGCTCAGGTGGACACCCTTGGCCTAGAATAGAGACGGTACCGGTGCTACCGCGGCATGGGAGGACAGCCGATGCTGAGTGTGCTAGTCCTGGCCGCCATCCTTCTTACCGCCCACGAATTGGGACACATCTTTACCACCGTCGGGTTTGGCGGACATTTTCGGGGCATCGTCTTTCGCGGGATCGCGGCGGGAGTTTCGTTAGATCTGAGCGGCCTTTCTCTCCGGCGGCGGATGGGAACGGTGTGGGCCGGAACCGGTGCGGAGTTGTTTGTCGCCGTTGTTATCACCGGGCTGGCTCTGGCCGGGGTTCTGGACATGCACCTATTGGCGTGGACGCTGGTCATCGTGGCGGCCGATGCGACCCTCAATCTCGGGCCCT
>JBMFXK010000209.1:0-5578 GCA_049964315.1 Clostridia bacterium
AGCTCGCGCTCCTTCTCGATGTACATGAGCGCGGCCGCAGCGGCGAGGATGAAGCATACATAGGCCGCGGTGGCCAGCACGACATGCACCGCCAGCCACGTGCCGGCGAGCTGGGGCGGGATGCGGTTCGGAGTCGCGGTGGGAAACACCAGCCCGAAGAGCCACAGGGCCGCCAGCACCGGCACCAGAAACCCGCCGAGCGACTCCCAGCCGGGATGGCGCACCACCACCAGGAACGCGCCCGTAGCCAGCCACACCACCAAATCCAGGAACAGATGCGGAGTGACGGCCGGAAACCCGTGCAGGCGCAGCGCGTCGGCACCCAGTTCGGCCGTGATCAACAGGAAGGAGAGGGACCAGACCATACGCGCGAGGACGGCCAAGGGCGGCCTGTAGAAGCTGGCCACGAAGAGACTGCCCGAGACCACCAGGGAGGCGGCCACCAGTGCCTCAATCAGAACGGCCACCGTTACTTCTGGGGAGCGGCGGGACTCGGATCCTCGTCCAGGCGAAACAGGTCACGAAGCGCGGTCAGGTAAACGGTGCCCTCGGGATCCTGGGCCCAGCCGCGGATGCTCACCATGGGGTCATTCAGGATCTTGTTGATGATGAGCTCGGTGGTGCGTTCCACCACGGCCCGCTCCTGGTCGGACAGATGCGGCAGACGCCGGAGGGCCTCTTCCAGCTCGCGCTGACGAATACGCTCCACCTTCTGGCGCAGGGAGCGGATAAGCGGCGCCACCTCGGTGACGTCCAGATCCCGCTGCAGGCGCTCGGCCTCCTCGCGAATGATGGCCTCCACCGCCACGGCGGCGCGCTCGCGACGGGACCGGTTGATGTCGACTACGGAGCGCAGGTCGTCCACGTCGAAGCGGAACACCGACTCGGAGAGACGCTCCACGCCAGGCTCCACCACGCGCGGCACCGATAGATCGAGAAACAACCACGGACGCCCCCGCCGGTGCTTCAGGCCGGCCCGGATCCCGTCGTGGTCCACCACAAGTCCGGGGGCGCTGGTGGACAGCACCACCAGATCCGCGCCTCCCAGCAGCGCCGGCAGCTCATTCAAGGGCTTGGCCACCCCATGGAGTTCACTGGCCAGGCTCTGCGCGCGCTCCGGCGTGCGATTTAACACGTACAGCCGACCGAGGCCCGCCCCCTTCAGGTGGCGGGCGACCAGCGTCCCCATCTCCCCGGCGCCCACCACCAGGCCGGTCAGGGGCTTCAAATCGCCAAAAACCTTCTTCGCCACTTCGACACCGGCATACCCCATGGACAGGGCATTCTCTGAAATGGCCGTCTCGCTGTGGGCGCGCTTGCCAACCCGGAGCGCAGACAGCAGCACGCGATGCAGCGGCCCCACCCGGCCACGGCGCTGGGCATCCTGATAGGCGTCCTTGACCTGGCCCAGGATCTGGGTCTCGCCATACATCATCGAGTCGAGACCGGCGGCGACGCGAAACAGGTGAGCCACCGCAGCGGGGCCACCGTACAAAAATGTATGTTCCGACAGCACATCAGGGGAAATGTCGACCGCCCGCGCCCAGGCTTCCGTCATGGAACGGGCATCGACACTGCCGCTCCAGTAAACCTCGGTGCGGTTGCAGGTGGACAGCACGACCATGCCTTCAGCACCGTCGGCGGGAGCAGCCTCATAGAAGGCGTCACACCGTTCGGCGATAAGGGCGATGCGTTCGCGAAACGCCACCGGGGCCGCTTCGTGGCTCACGCCCAGCACCATCAGCTGCACCGCAAAACCCCCCAGACCGCGCTGCCATGGCGATCATACCACGAGGCGACACGATTCCCGCTGGCACGCGAGATCGAGGGCGGGCGGGGAAAGCCCCGCCCGCCCTCGATCCTAGCCCAGCACCTCGCGCACTGCCTCCGCCACCTGCCACGGCATGGTCACCACGCGCGCTCCGGCGGCGGACAGGGCCTTTTCCTTGCTCTCGAGCGTGCCCACCCCGCGCTCGATGATGGCACCGGCGTGTCCCATGCGCTTTCCAGGCGGAGAGGCGCGGCCGGCCAGATACGCCACCACCGGCTTGCCCAGTTCCTTCAGGTACATGGAGGCCTCTTCTTCCGCACGGCCCCCAATCTCGCCGACCATGACGACCGCCTTGGTGTTGTCGTCCTGCTTGAAGTGATGCAGGACACTGATGAACGTCTGACCCACCACCGGGTCGCCGCCCATACCCAGCACCGTGGTCTGGCCCAGGCCCGCATTGGTCAGCGCAAACGCGATTTCGTAGGATAGGGTCCCGGATCGCGCCACCACGCCAACCGGACCGGGCTTGTAGATGTGGTTCGGCATGATGCCCATCTTGGTGCCCTCGCCCGGCGAGATGATCCCAAAGGTGTTGGGACCGATGACCGTGGCGCCGAGGTCCTGAGCCCGGGTCACGATGGCGATGCTGTCCTGCACCGGCACATGTTCCGGAATCATCACCAGCAGGCGGATGCCGTTCTCCAGCGCCTCGAACGCGGCGTCTTTCGCAAACGGCGCCGGCACAAACACGATGGACGCATCGGCGCCGGTGTCGCGCACCGCGTCCCGGAGCGTGTTGAAGACCGGGATGCCTTCCACCTCGGTGCCGCCCTTGCCGGGCGACACACCGCCTACCACGTTTGACCCGTACGCCTTCATCTGCCGCGTGTGAAACTGGCCCTGGTTGCCGGTCATGCCCTGAACCAGGATCTTATGGTGACGATTCAGCATGATGGCCATCTAGCGTCCCTCCCCGGCCAGCCGCACGGCCTCTTCCGCCGCCTGGGCCATCTCCGAATACGCCGAGATGCCGGCCTGCTCCAGCAGTGCCACCCCGGCCTGCTCGTTGGTGCCCACCAGGCGCACCACGAGCGGAACCGGAATGCCCCGGGTCTCGCGGACCTGGAGAATGGCGCGCGCCACATCATCGCACCGGGTGATGCCGCCGAAGATGTTGACGAAAATCACCTTCGGGTTCATGGAGACGAGGACGCCGAGAGCCTCCGCGGTGGGTTCCACCGAGGCGCCCCCGCCCGCGTCCAGGAAGTTGGCCGGCCGGCCGCCGAAGTGCTGGATGGCGTCCAGGGTCGCCATCGCCATCCCGGCGCCGTTGGCCATGATGGCGATGTCGCCGTCCAGTTCCACGAACGCGAGCCCCAGATCCCGGACCTTCAACTCGGTCGGGGTCCCCTCGTCCACATGCGGCAGCGCCTTGTGCCGGTACAGCGCACTGTCGTCTACGTTGAGACGCGCGTCCGCCGCCACGAGGTGTCCACCCGCCACCGCGAGCGGATTGATCTCCACCAGCTCGGCGTCATACGCCTGGTAGACGCCGTAGAGCTTTTCCACCAGCGCGCCAAACTCCCGCGCCAGGGTGCCGTCGAGGCCGAGATCGTACGCCATCTCCTTGCCGAAGTACGGCATCACGCCGACACGAGGGTCGACATGGCGGCGTACAATCGCCGCGTCGTCCACCTCTTCAATCTCGACCCCGCCCTGCGCGGACGCCATCACGAGCGGCTGCTTGGCGCCGCGGTCAGTCGTGACCGAGATATAGAGCTCGCGCTCGATGTCCAGCTTCGCTTCCGCGTACAGGCGCTCGACGATGTAGCCCTTCAGGTTCATCCCCAGGATTTGGGCCGCTACGCCCGGCGCTTCGTCCGGTGTGGCGGCAAACTTGATGCCGCCGGCCTTCCCGCGGCCTCCCACCAGCACTTGGGCCTTCAGAGCCGCCGGGCCGATGTCCGCTACGGCCGCCCGAGCCTCCTCAGGCGTGTCCACCACCCGCCCCGGGGGGATGGGCACACCGGCCTGGCCCAGGATCTCCTTCGCCAGATGTTCGTATAACTTCACCCGCGATACTCCCTTCCGGCCGTCACGATTTCAGGAGCGCCATCGGTCCGCGCACCGCTTCCACCGAGACCCGGAACGCGTCCTTTTCCTCCGACGTGAGATCCACCTCGATGACCTTCTCCACCCCGTTGCCACCCAGAATGGCCGGCACGCCCACGTAGAGATCGTGCTCGCCGTACTCCCCATCCAGATGCGCGATGACGGGCAGGATGCGGCGCTCGTTGTACAGGATGGCCTGCATCATGACGTTCAGCGAGGAACCCGGCGCGTAGTAGGCGGACAGCTTAAGCAGGTTGACGATCTCCCCGCCGCCCACCCGCGTGCGCTGGACGATGGCGTCGAGGGTTTCCTTGGGCAGGAGTTTCTCCACCGGGATGCCGCCGGCGTAGGAGTACCGGACCAGCGGCACCATCGCGTCACCGTGGCCGCCCATCACGAACGCGGTCACGTCCTTGGGAGACAGGTTCAGGGCGTCGGCGAGGAACGTGCGAAACCGGGCCGAGTCGAGGACACCCGCCTGCCCGAGCACGCGGGGGTACGGGAATCCGGATGCCTTCTGGGCGACGTAGGTCATCACGTCGGCCGGATTGGTGAGCACGATGATGATCGCGTCCGGGGACAATGCCGACGCCCGCTTGGCCACGTCGCCCACGATGTCGGCATTGACCTTGAGAAGGTCATCGCGGCTCATCCCCGGCTTGCGCGGCATCCCGGCCGTGATGACGATGAGGTCGGAGTTTGCCGTGTCGGCGTAGTCGTTGGTGCCCACCACGCGCGCATCGAACCCCTCAATCGGGCCCGACTCCCAGATGTCTAGCGCCTTTCCCTGCGGGACCCCTTCCATCACGTCGACCAGCACGATGTCGCCGAACCCCTTGAGGGCCGCGATGTGGGCGGTGGTGGCGCCGGTCGCCCCCGAACCGATTACGATAATCTTCCGTCGCTGAAACATCGGATTCGCCTCGCTTTCAGAAATCGCCCAACCAGCTACCCGAGGTGCTCGATGACCGCGCTCGCAAACTCCGAGGTCTTGACCTCGGTGGCGCCGGTCATGAGCCGTGCCAGATCGTACGTCACCACCTTGGCCTGGATGGTGGCCGCCATGGCGTTGTGCAGGCCCTCGGCTGCCTCATTCCAGCCCATGTGCTCCAGCATCATGATGGCCGAGAGCATGAGCGAGCTCGGGTTGACCTTGTCCAGGTTGGCGTACTTGGGCGCGGTGCCGTGGGTGGCCTCGAACATCGCCAGCCCGTCGGCCATATTGGCGCCGGGCGCCATTCCCACGCCACCCACCTGCGCCGCCAGCCCGTCCGAGATGTAATCGCCGTTCAGGTTCGGCGTGGCGATCACGTCGTACTCGGCCGGACGCAACAGCACCTGCTGGAACATGATGTCGGCAATGCGATCCTTCAACAGGATCCGGCCTGGCGGCATCTTGCCGTCGTAGCGTTCCCACAGTTCGTCCTCGGTGACGATGCGGTCCTGATATTCCGTGCGAGCCAGCTCGTAGCCCCATTCCCGGAACGCGCCCTCGGTGAACTTCATGATGTTGCCCTTGTGCATCATGGTGACCGAGCGCCGATTGTGCTGCAGGGCGTAGTCGATGGCGGCGCGGATGAGGCGCTGTGAGCCAAAACGTGTCATCGGTTTCACGCCGATGCCCGCATCCAGCGACACCGGCGTCTTCAACTCCTCGGTGATGAACGCGGCAAGCCTTCTCGCCTCGGGCGTGCC
>JBMFXK010000210.1:0-5577 GCA_049964315.1 Clostridia bacterium
CGAGGCTCAAAGCCCCACGGGACGCGGGCTCCGATTAACTGAAAAGGCTCCTAGTTGGTCGTTGGTCCGCCGCCGTCGATCCAGTTTAGGATCTCGCTCACCCCCGGCCGATCGGCCGGTGTCCGGCTGTAATACGCCTGCACGATGAGGCCTTCGGCGTTCACCAAGAAGTCACCGCCCAGCTGACGGACATCATCAGCCCGATCCGGCCGCTGCAGTCGCTCGCCCCGCCGCCACGCGTGCCAATAGGGCGCAAGTGCTTCGGGGCTAAAGACCTTAAAGACATTCGCACGCTCCAGACCGTAGCGGCGGTACACAGCCCGATCCGCATCGGCCAGGATCGGAAATGGGAAGGCATGCACCTCGCGAAAGGCCGCCAGATCGGTCGGGGGCAGGAAGGTCAGAAGGAGGATCCGGCACTCTCGTGCCGCGAAGGAGGCCGCCGCGCGGCGGACCTCCGCCGCATGCTCGAGGCACGAGAGTCAGTGGCGGTGGCGGAGAAAGATGAGGAGGCGCCACCGCGCGCGGATTTCGGACAGAGAAACCCACCGCCCCTGATCATCCGGCAACGTGAAATCGGGCGCAGGATCCCCCGGGACAAGCCGACCGTTGAGGATGGGCGCTCCGCTCATGCCGAGCGCCTCGCGATCAGCAGCCCGTAACCGAGGTCCCCGTCCGCGATGGCGGAGCGCACGACCCCCAGCCCATGCTCCACATCGGCGCGCGTCCACCCTCCAAGCGTACCCGTCGGACCCTGAACCTTCAGCCATGCGAGAAGGGCGGTGCCGATGCGGGTCACCAACGCCTCCAAGTCTCCGCTCCGATCTTCCCGAACCTGTACCTTCAGGCCGGCGCCCGTCAGCAGGTCCTCATAAGCGTCGAGCGTCCGCGCGCCGGCGAGACACCCGATCCAGCCTGCGAGCGTGTCGAACCTCGACGGGAGCGCTCCCCGACGCGTGACGTCGGTGAGACCGATGCGCCCCCCCGGCTTGAGGACCCGGGCCCACTCGGCCACCGCCGCTGCCGGACTGGGAAACGTACAGAGGGCGCATTCGCACAGGACCGCATCGAGACTCGCGTCAGCCCAGGGGAGCGCCTCGGCGTCCCCCTGTTGAAACGTCATCCGGTCAGCAAGGCCCTCGCGACCGGCGCGCTCACGGGCCCGCGCCACCTGGACCCCGCCCAGATCGAGTGCCTGGACACGACAACCGAACCGTCGCGCCAGATGGCGCCCCGACGCCCCCTCGCCGGCCGCCACATCGCCCACCACATCCGCCGGCGTGAGGGCGAGATAACGCCCCACCCGCTCGGTGAGCTCCAGCCCGCCCGGATGCCATGATTCCCCGAGCACCAGCGACACCCAGGGACTCGCGTACGCGGTCGCGCAACACCCTTTCAAGATCTCCGGCGATGGGGTCATGACCGCTCCAGGGGGTCTACGAAGACCAGGGGTTCCGCCGGCAGCCCCCGCCGCCGATGCGCGAGTTGGGCACGGGTCTGTTCGCGATATCCAACGTTGTTGTAAGCACAAAACGGGATCTGTTTGCCGTCCGGTAAGAGGACCGCCTTGCAGCACTTCATCACGTTTTTCTGGGTGAAGGTCCAGGGATCCATGAAATCCTGCAGCATCACCATGAAGAGCAGGTTGCCCGCCGCCCCCAGATCCTGGGGACCGGTAATGCCACAGGCCGCGCACGCCCGGAGTACGTCATCGCCAAAGCTTGGCGTGCCCGGCACGGCGGCCGACGACCAGAGCTGCTCCAGGGCTCCCCGGATCGCGTCCTGGTCGGGTAGGACCCGGTTCGCGATGTAGTCCAGATAGGTTTCGAGGTGGATGAGCCGGGCGAGGGGCAGCACACCGTTGTCATTGACGAAAGCATAGCTGGCCGCGTTGCAGGTGGGAAAGCAGCAGGGAATCGGCATGAAGTCCGACGCGAGGAAAGTCCCCTGGGTCTGTGTGGCGATGGCCTGCACAATATCCGGGATGGTAAGCCGTACAAGGGGATCATGATCCGGGTGTCGCCCCGCATGAAAGGCCGGTTGGAAGTTGATGCCCCGCACGGCCGGATGCTGGAGCCCAAATTCCACGATCCGCCCCACCTCATGCAGGTTCACGCCTCGTTCCACCGCCGGTACGAGGATGACCGAGAGGCCCGCCTCGGCGACCCGATCCAGCGCCTTCAGCTTGGTCGCAAGCAGGTCCGGATCACCCCGCAGGGTGGCATACGTATTGCGTTCGAAGCCGTCAAACTGAAAGTAGAGCGACGGCTTCAGGGCCGCCATCTCGGCCAGGAAGGCCTCGTCTTCCGCCAGGCGCTTGCCGTTGGTGTTGATCATGACCTGCCGAATGTCACGCGCCTTAGCCGCCCGCACCATCTCGAGGATATGGGGATGAATCGTAGGCTCCCCACCGGAGAACTGGACCACTTCGGGATGGCCCTCGGTGGCCACAAAGTGATCGAGAATGTCCTCCACTTCGGTCAGCGTCAGGTTGTACCCGGCCCCGGCGTCCGCGAAGCACAGGGGACAGGCCATGTTGCACGCCGTATTCACCTCGATGATCCCGACGCAGATGTGCTGACCGTGATCCGGACAGAGACCGCAGTCGTAGGGGCAACCCCGATCGATCGCCGTGGAGTGAGCCATCGGAAGGGTCCCGGGCTTATTGAAGCGACCGGCTGCCACATAGAGATCGGCGTCTCCGTAAATGCGGGCCTCGAACCATCCGTGCTCCGGACAGCGCTTCCTCAAAAAGACCTGGTGGTCCCGTAGCAGAACCTTGGCATCGATGACCCGACGGCACTCGGGGCAGAGACTCCGCGTCAACTCATAAAAGACTTCGTGCGACCGATCGATCTGTGTATTCATGGACGCCCTCCTGACGAAGCCGCCTCTGCGGCCAGGCGACGAAGATAGGCCGTGAGTTCCCCCACGTCTGGCACCACTTCCTGACTGTAAAGCCGCCCGTTCACCAGCACCGCCGGGGGATGCCGGGCACCTTGACGCCAGGCCTCACTCAACCGAATCAGCCACGGCCGAACAGTGATGGCCGCACCCGGGATGCCGGCCGCGCCGCAGGCCTGCTCCACCGCTGCGACGGTCAGATCGCACTCGGGGCAGATCCAGTCAGGCACCGTAATGAGGCCCTGGCGGCCTGTGATGCGATAAATCACGATCGCGACCGGCGAGGTAGTCTGACCCATGCCCACGCCCCTTACGACCCGGAGGGCCCCGGCTTCCCCGGAACCGGTTCTGCCGCCGTGTCTCGGCGCTCGGAGCCCCCGACCACGGTCGCCAGGATCAGTGCGAGTCCCATGGCCTCGATCCACCACACCATGTGCACCTCATAGAGGGCTAGGACGGCGCCGCCTGTCAGATAGGTGACCTTGAGCCACCAGGGCCGGTTCCGCCACAGGCGGATGCCGTACCCCAGATAAAAGGCGGCCCCGATGACCGTGAGCCCAGGATCGATGATCCGCGTCCACGAAACCGGTAGTAAACTCAGCACGCTCTGTGACTCCTTCCCCGGGCGCCGGTCTGATAAAACGCCGCGTTCTACGATGGACGACCTAACCCTCGAGGAACGAGGTCCCCTCCAACAAGCGGGTCGCCGCGTCGCAGCGGAGGGCGATCCGGCCGCGCGCTGTGCGGACGACATCCTGCCGGGCGAGATCGGCCAGTACCGTGCTGACCGACTCCCGGGTGGCGCCGATCATCTGCGCGAGGTCCTGATGAGTCAGCCGCAGACCGAGAGCGGTGTACTGGCCGTCCTGGCCCTCGCCGTACTCGGCCGCCAGCCGGGTCAACAGGTAGAGGACCCGGGTGCGCACATCGCGGAGGGCCAGGGTGGCTGCCAGCTCCTGGGCTTTCGTGAGTTCGCGCGACAGGATGTCGATCATCCGGAGGGCCACTTGGGGACGCTCGACCATAAAGCGACTCAGATCCGGCGTGGTCATCGTGCACACTAAGGTATCGGTGAGCGTCTCCGCCCAACACGTGCCGGCTCCCGTGGCAAAGGTGTCGGTTTCGCCGAAAATGTTGCCGTCCCGCAACAGTGCCAGGGTCAGCTGTTTCCCCTCCGGGGACAGCTGATAGAGCCGGACGCGCCCGCGCTTGAGAAAGTACAGTCGGTTTATCCGTGCCCCGGGCTCGTACAGGGTGGTGCCAGCCGGATAAGAGAGTACGGGCACTAGCGCATCAATGGTCTTCAGATCCTCCGGACTGAGCTCCTGCAGCAAATCGATCTG
Source organism: Clostridia bacterium (assembly GCA_049964315.1). GTDB lineage: Bacteria > Bacillota > Sulfobacillia > Sulfobacillales > JAIMBI01 > JAKATP01. Next base: position 4,248 of record JBMFXK010000210.1, read on the forward strand.
GCTGAGGTAGTCCAGTTTGTCGCGGCGGGCATCTGGAGTCGTTCCCCCGAGGTTCCCGGCGCCCATCACGCGGGCGCCCTCCCCAGGAGTCGCGCGACCTCCACGCGGTCGAACCCGACGAGGACCTGCCCGTTCACCACCAGGACCGGTGACGGATGGGCGCCCAGGGCCCGCCACGCCGCCCGGGCATTGGCATCGCGGCCGATGTCGTAGACCCGAAACGGAATCTGCGCGGAGCGCAGCCAGGCGATGGCCTCCTCGCCCCCGAGGCAGTGGGTGTGGCAATATACAGCGACAGGCGGGACGGCAACCTCGGCCGTACCCCTCGACATCTCCCGCATCGCGATCCTTCTTTCGGCGCTCGCACCTTATCCACCAACTGCAAATCCTCAATCACCGACGTGTCTGTCGACGAGAGGCTTAATCCACTCAACTCGCCACGTTTCAGCCGAACCGTACGACAGGCCCGGCCCGGCGGTCTGTACGATATTTCACATTCAGCCGCGCACCTTCCGATGCGACTAGAATGACATAACTCAGAACCCGTGACGCGCATCGATATGAGGGCACTGGCCCATCGGCGCTGGATGCGGATGCGTACGTCCGCCAACGGACGGTGTAGTTGACTGAAAGCCGCCGTCGAGGAGCCCTGGGTCTGCGGGCACAAGACAGTATACTCGCGCGGGAAGCGGGTTTCGGAACGCGCAAGCGGCTGACGGTTCGCGGCAGCCTCGAAGGGAGTGGTCATACTGTCTTGCCAAGGGCCAACACCAACGACATGCTGATTGGATCAATTGGGTGGGAATCAGCTTATAGGCTGACCGTAGCACGACGCAGCCCCCACGAAGTCTGCCGCATCGTAGCGAGGGTGCCAGGCCATGCGCCGCCAAGCCACCTGTGAGAAGATTCGTTCCCATGGCCGACAAACAATCCGAAACATCAGCCGGCCGAGGGTTGGCCGCATGGAACGCTTTCGACAGGGTGGAGGTGTTTTGGCGTGCGCGACGGGACGTGTCCCGAGAGTCCGTGATCGAGCACCGCCTCGAGGTCCGGGCGCTGATGACCACGCTCTTGAGACAGCGAGCCTTAAAGTAACGGCGGCCCGAGTCACGCGGCAGGTGGGCCGGCCGACGGGCAGGACTGCGCGACGCACCCTGACCTGCCCCGTTCCGCACAGAATCCGCCGACCTGACGTCGAAGATCGCGCCGCTCTGGCCCTCTTATGCCATCATCGGGGCGAGCGCCGTGAACTCCACACCGCCCTCCACGTGAAGTCTAGCGGGAGTTTAGCAGTTATGCGGTAGTACCAACGGAAGCAGGCCGTGAGTGA
>JBMFXK010000211.1:0-5534 GCA_049964315.1 Clostridia bacterium
ATGAGGAGCCAGTGCACCCCACGTACGGCGGGAAGCGGCACCCGTGCCGCCATGGCCACCACGATGACCAGCGCAAACCCGCCGGCGATCCATACCGCTGTCCGTCGTTCCCGCACCGGCTCCTCCCTTGTGCATCCTGAAAAGCCGCTGTCCCACATACGTTCCTCTGAGGTGCTTTGATGCGTCGCGCTCTGTTCGTGATTCTGGTGCTGGGGCTCCTCCTGCTTCTGGTCAACCGGGCTAGAAGCGCACCCGTCATCTCGCGAGTTCCCACCACGGCACCGCTGGTCGCCCTGACCTTCGACGACGGCCCGCAGAACCCCTACACGTCCGAGATTCTCGCACTCCTCACGCACGCGCACGCGCACGCGACGTTTTTCGTCCTGGGCCAGAAGGTGGCGGAGGATCCCCAGCTGCTGCAGCGCGAGTTCCGGGACGGGATGGAAATCGCGCTGCATGGCATCACGCATCTGAATCTGCATCGTGTCGGCGCCCTCCTCATGACCCAGGATGCTGTCCGGGAGATCGCGTATCTCCACACCCTGGTGCCGAAGGCTTCCATCCGGGCCTTCCGCCCGCCCTACGGGTTCCAGAGCCGGGCCCTTCGCCAGGAACTGTCCCGCGCGCATCTGGAGCTGGTGCTGTGGGACGTCGACACCCGCGACTGGATGCGGCCCGGAACTGCCAGTATCGTGCAAGCGGTGGAACGTCTGACCAAACCGGGCAGCATCGTGCTGTTTCACGATGGGGGTGGCAACCGCAGTGAAACCGTCGCCGCGCTAAAGCAGCTCCTGCCATGGTTCCACGCCCACCACTACCGCCTGGTGACCGTCTCCACCCTCCTGGCCCAGCTGGCAAAATAATTCTTAGGATCGCGTGCTACAATCGGCGGGAAGCATGGGGCGCACGCGGTTTCAGACGCGAGTCGAGGCCGTGCGCTGCGAAACGGGGGCGATCCGGATGTGGGTGCGCATGCTCCTGGTCGTGGTCGCGGCCCTCATCCTGGCGAGCCTCCTGATCCACGTGGTGCTCTGGGCTCTCGTGGTCGGTCTCGGTCTCGTCCTGCTGCTGGAAGCCTGGTCACTCTCTCACCGCCACCCGGTTGCTGCGGCGGCGCTCGCCATCGTGGGCATCCTGATCCTGTTCCGCTTCGGCGGATTCTGGTTCTGGTTCATGCCGGTGCTGGTGGTGCTGGCGCTGGCCGTCGCCCTGTACGAGCTGGTGATCAGGCGGCGTGTGTAGGGCGATGGCCTGCGGTGAACACCAGGCGCTGCAACGCCTGAATATGGGGAGGCTCGGGACACGTGGGTGTGCTTGGCGATCAGTTTCGCTCTCGGCGGATGCAGGGACCGCTCCTTCTCAGCATAGCGGTGGTGCTGGCCGCCTGCGGCAGCCATCCGGCCGCCCCTCCGACCCGGGCCGTTAAATCCAAGCCGCCCGTCATCGGGTCAGCGCACCAGACCAAGCCCTGGCACAGCCAGGGGACCAACCCTTATCTTCCCGGCGATGTGTTGATTGCCGACTCGCACAACAACCGCATCCTTCTGGTCACACCGCAGAAAAAGATCGTCTGGCAGTTTCCCCCGAAGGGACAAGCCTCCCCGCTGGTAGATGACGACGACGTCTTCTTCGGACCCCACTTCGACACCATCATCACGAACGAAGAGGGCTATGACACCGTCGCGATCGTGAACTTCAAGACCGAGAAAGTGATTTGGCAGTACGGCCACCCGGGTGTGCCCGGCAGTGCCCCAGGCTATCTCAACACGCCCGACGACGCCTTTCTTTATGACCGCAACGGCGGCCTGATCACGGTGGCCGACATCAGAAACGACCGCATCCTCTTCATCAACCGCGCCACCAAGCAGATCGTGAAGCAGTACGGGGAAACCGGCGTGGCGGCTATAAATCCCCCGGTTGCGTACTCCGCCCCCAACGGGGATTTCCCGGCCCCCAACCAGGGGACGCTGGTGACGCAGATCAACGGCGACGACGCGATTCTGCTCAACCGCAACAACCAAGTGGTCTGGACCCTGCACTTCCCGACCCAGAGCCAGCTGCCTGGTATGACCTCTTTCCCCTATCCGTCTGACGCCAACTTCACGCCGGGCGGAAACGTGATCGTGGCGTTCTACAACGACCCCGGCTACATCGTGAAGATGAATCCGTACACGGGCCAGGTCCTGTGGGAGTACGCCGTCACGAGCGGTTCCGGAATGCTGAACCAGCCCTCGCTCGCGGTGGAACTGAAAAATGGCATGGTCATGGTCAACGACGACCACAACGACCGGGTCATCATCATCAATCCCAAGACGAACCAGATCGTGTGGCAGTACGGACACACTGGCGTCCCGGGAAGCGCTCCCGGTTACCTCAACATCCCGGACGGCATGGACCTGCTGCCGATCGGGGTCGTGCCGGGCGGCAGCAACGGCATCGGCCACCATCTGTGGAGCTATCCCGGCAACGGCTTGTAGGCCGGCGGTGATACTGTTCCAATGGCTTGAGCGACCCGCGGTCCGCACGGTGCGCGACACCGCCGAGCGCCTGTTCCGAGAGCGCTCCGATGGGCCGCGGACGATCGAGGCGCAAGACCGCCTGCTGCGGCCGGTCGTGCGCCGTGATCCCGCCGGCGCCGGTGGCGCTCAATCCGCCGCTGTCCCTGACTCGGTGACGCCTCAGTCCACCCGGACGATAGTCGCCTCCCCCTGCCCGCCACCGCTGCAGATGGCCGCCAGCCCATATCCGCCGCCCCGATGCAGCAGCTCCTGGATGAGCGTCAGCAGGATGCGACCGCCGGAGGCGCCAATGGGGTGCCCCAGGGCCACCGCCCCTCCGTTTACGTTCACGATCTCGGGGTCGATGCCGGCAATCTTGGTGCTGACCAGGGTCACGGAGGCAAACGCTTCGTTAATCTCCACCAAGCTGAGGTCGCTGACCTGAAGACCCGCGAGGGAGAGCGCCTTCAGCCCCGACCGCGCCGGCACGGTGTGCAGGTACTTCGGTGCTTCGGACACCTGGGCCTGGCTCACGATGGTGGCCAGGATGGGCAGCGCGCGCCGCTCGGCCTCCGACCGCTCCATCAGCACCAGGGCAGACGCCCCGTCATTGAGGCCCGGTGCGTTGCCGGCCGTCACCGTGCCGTCCGGATCAAACACCGGCCTTAACGCCGCCAGCTTTTCCGGCGAGGTGTCGCGCCGCGGAGCCTCATCGTGCTCAACCAGCGTCGGGCGCCCGCGACGGCCTCTAACCTCCACCGGGACAATCTCCTCGGCCATGCGCCCGGAGTCGATGGCCCGGATGGCGCGGGCATGGCTTCGGTACGCCCACGCGTCCTGCTCTTCGCGGGAGATCTCGAACTCGCGCGCCACCACACTCCCATACACCCCCATGTGGCAGGCGCCAAACGAACACCAGAGGCCGTCGTGGACCACACTGTCGATAAGGGTGGTATCTCCCATCCGCAGGCCGAACCGGGCACCCTCCACCAGGTAGGGCGCACGGGACATGCTTTCCATGCCTCCGGCCACCACCACGCGCGACGCCCCCACGCGAATGGCCATGTCGGCCAGATTCACGGCCCGCAGACTCGACGCGCAGACTTTGTTGATGGTGTCGGAAGGCACGCTGTCGGGCAGCCCGGCGCCGATGCTGGCCTGACGCGACGGAATCTGGCCCGCACCTGCCTGCACCACCTGTCCCATGTACACGTAGTCGACGTCCTCACCAGCCACCCCTGCCCGGCCCAGCGCATGCCGGATCACATGGGCGCCAAGCTCGGTCGCGGGGACGTCTTTCAGGCTCCCCCCCAGCGTGCCGAACGGTGTGCGCGCAAAACCCACCACCACGGTTTCGGCCATGATGACCACCCCCGATATAAAAGGCTCAGTCGAGCCGCCTCACCCGTGCGCCCAGCGCGGCCAGCTTGTCAGCGAGACCGACATACCCACGATCGACATGCTCAATGCCCTGGACTTCGGTCTCGGACTCGGCTCCGAGTCCCGCCAGCACGAGCGCGATCCCACCCCGCAGATCCTGCGCCTCCACGGGCGATCCAGATAGGCGCTCCACGCCCCGGATGATGGCCGTATCACGCTCCACCTTGATGTTGGCACCCATCCGGGCCAGCTCATGCGTGTAGGAGAACCGGCTCTCAAACACCGTTTCCTGCACCACGCCGACGCCGTCCGCGCTGGCCAGCACGGCCACTATGGGGGGATGCAGGTCGGTGGGAAAGCCGGGGTGCGGCAAGGTCTCGACATCGACCGCCGTCGGCCGCGCATCGAAGCTCACCCGCACCCGATCGGTGCCCTCCTCCACCACAGCCCCGGTCTGCTCCAGCTTCAGCAGCACCGTGCGGAAGTGCTCGGGAATGACCCCTTCAACCTCCACCGAGCCGCGGCTGACCGCGGCGCCCATCAGGTACGTGGCGGCCTCGATGCGGTCGGGAATCACTTCGTGCCGTATGCCGCGGAGCTTCTTCACCCCGTCGATGCGCACGAGATTGGTGCCCGCACCACGCACCTTTCCCCCCATCGCGTTCAAGAAGTTGGCCAGATCCACGATCTCGGGCTCCATGGCGGCATTTTCCAACGTCGTGGTGCCCTCAGCCAGGGCGGCTCCGATCATGAGGTTGACGGTCGTCCCGACGGACGCACGCTCGATGTAGATGCGGGTGCCTTTAAGTCTGCCATTCACCTGCCCGTGAATGGAGCCGTGGTCCAGGGACATATCCGCTCCCAGGGCCTGAAAGCCGCGGATATGATAGTCCACCGGGCGCGACCCGATCTGACAGCCGCCCGGAAAGGCCACTTCGGCCTTCCCCAGCCGCCCCAGCAACGCGCCCACCACGTAGTAAGAGGCGCGAAACTTGCGAGCCAGGCGGTACGGCGCCACGTGCTGCACGATGGGTGCCGCCCAGATTTCCAGCGTGGTCGCGTCATCCCAGCGCACATCACCGCCGAGCGCGGAGACAATCTCACATAAGTCCTGCACGTCGCGTCCGGGCGCGACGTTCTCCAGAATTACGCGACCCTCTTCCGCCAGCATCGCCGCCGAGATCAGGGCCAGCGCGCTGTTTTTGGATCCGCCGATGGGAACCGTGCCCCGGAGCGGGATCCCTCCTTCAATGACAAGCTTCGCCACCCGGATCCCTCTTCCTAACGCCTAGAACACCTGATAGTTCGGTGCTTCTTTGGTAATCTGCACATCGTGCGGATGGCTTTCCTGCAGGCCCGCGTTCGTGATGCGCACGAACTGAGCCTCGTCGGCCATCTCTCTTAGGTTGGCGGCCCCACAGTAACCCATCCCTGCGCGCAGACCGCCGACCAGCTGGTACACCGTATCAGAGGCCGGTCCCCGGTATGGGACCCGGCCTTCAATGCCTTCCGGTACAAGCTTTTCGTCCTGGACCTCTTCCTGGAAATACCGGTCCCGGGAGCCCTCGCGCATGGCCCCCAGCGACCCCATCCCCCGATACACCTTGAAACTCCGGCCCCGAAATATCTCCATCTCGCCCGGGCTCTCGTCACACC
>JBMFXK010000212.1:0-5510 GCA_049964315.1 Clostridia bacterium
GTTGGGGTGTTTCTGACCTTCTGGCTCATTCACAAGGGCTACGCGCTGGAGCGTGACGCCCGGGCCACCGACTGAGGGGCCGACGAGTCTGGGGATCGGCAGCCATCACGCTGACCGTCGGGCGACGGGGCGAGAGGGGATGGATTCCGGATCTGGTGTGCGCCCGCACTCGGTCCGCCGTATGCGGCGGAGCCGCGCTCGTCGACATAGGTGGCAGTGTTCCACCGCGAGAGCTTTGCCGACGCTTCCCCCACCGCCCCGTTTCGCGGCCCTATCGTTGTCGAAGGGTGCGGCCCACATTTCCCAACCGGTAATCTCACGCCGCCGACCGGCGTTTTGCCCTACGAGGTGGAGGATGCGTCTCGGGGCGAGAGACCGTGGAAGGATGATGCACCGTCCGTGGTGGCGCCGGCGTCGCACGCGAGCCAAGTGCGCCGGCCGCTATTGCGTGGGGGTGGGCGTCGCCGTGCTCCTGGGGATCGGCCTGTGGGCGGCGTGGCCGCGTCTCTGCGGCCACGCCGTACCGCCCTGACGCGCGCGGCGCTAGCCGGGGTGGGCGTTCACCGGGTGGCGGCGCAGGTCCGTGAACCCGGGGGGCGAACCGTGCCCCTGACGTGGTCGCACGGCCGGTTCTGGCCCCAACACCCGCTGCCGGCCGGCCGCTCGCTCACGTTCACCGTGACCGTCCAGGGGCTGGCGGGCTGGACCACGACCCTCACCACCCTGCTCACGACGCCGGCCGTGCCGCGGATGACGGCCACCGACGTGGCGGTCCCCCTCGGTCGCTCGGTCACGGTGCACTGGTCAGGGCCGGTGGCGGGCGTCGACGTCCACCACCCTCGCTTCACGGTCGCCCTCACCATCCCACGCACGACCGTCCCCATCGGCCGCCCCTCGCCTCCCCGGGGCAGCGGGGAGTCTGGGATCTGCACGCCCAGGCCCGGCGCTGGGAGATTCCCCAAGCGGTGGGAGCTCTGCGATGGCACACCGTAGCGTGGATCACCGCCCAAACGACGCTGGTCCCTGCCGGCACTCCCGCCCCGTCGGGATTGACGGTGCACTGGTCCCAGCCGTTGCTGAAGAGTGCCCGGGCCGCTTGGCGTGTGTCGCCGCCGCTGGCGGGGCGCTGGGTCCACGTTTCGTCCCGCGTGTGGACGTTTCGTCCGAGCGGCCTGGGATGGGCGCCTGACACCCGGGCGACCCTAACGATTCCGGGAGGGAGCCGGGGTCCCCAGACGCTGGCCCACGCTTATCTGCGCCACACCCTGGAGGTGTCGTGGACCACGCCGCCCGGCCGCACGCTCCGTCTCCAGCAATGGCTGGCCGAACTGGGCTATCTGCCCGTCATCTGGACCCCGGCGTCGGGGAGCCCGCCGATGCTCTCCTGGGCGTCCGCGTACCAGCCGCCGACGGGACACTTCACCTGGCGATACCCGGCTGTGCCGGGTCCGCTCCGCCAACTGTGGCAGCCCGGACAATGGACCGTCATGGTTCAGGGGGCGATGATGCACTTCGAGCATCACGCGGGTCTCGCGCAGACGACGGACCCCACGGCGGCCGTCTGGGAGGCCCTTCGCACAGCCGTCGCCCGGCACCAGGCCGTCACGTCCGGCTACAGCTACGCGTATGTGTCGGAGACGGCGCCCGAGCAGCTCTGGCTCTGGTACGACGGCACCGTCCTGGTGCACACCCTGGTCAACACCGGCATTCCCGCCACGCCCACGTTTTTAGGGACCTACCCGGTGTATGAGAAGCGGGCCGCTCAAGTCATGCGCGGGGTGGCCCCGAACGGCGTGCCCTACGCCGATGCCGTGCACTGGATCAATTACTTCTGGGGCAGCAATGCGGTCCATGGCTTTGTGCGGGCGGCGTACGGATTCCCGCAGAGCCTGGGCTGTGTGGAGGTGCCCTTGAGCGTCGCGGCCCAGATTTATGACCACCTGCCGGTCGGCGGGCTGGTCACGGTCGTCCCGCCGGGCTCCCCACCCCTTTGAGCACCAGACGGGTGTGGACGGGATGGAACTGCGAAGCTGGAAGGCGCGCCTGCGGTACACCATCCCCAAGTCCTACCGCGCCCGATCGAACAGCAGTGGGGTCAGGGAGGGTGTCAACGGCACGATGGGATGCGAGGAATCCGCACCCAAGACACCAAATCGGCGACGCCCGTCACCGTTGAGGGCATCTGGAGGTTCGTCTGAATCTCTTATGCGGCGAAAGGGAATGCCCCTACCAACCCATTCGAGGGAAACCCCATGGCGGGTCAACGGTATAGCGAAGAGATTACACCCCAAGCGCTCGCGTTGGTAGCACGGCAAGCTAAGCAGCCCACGCAGGTCGTGCGGGAGCTGGGGCTTTCGCGGAGGACGCTCGACAAGGGGATGGAGCCAGCCGGCAACATCCGACCAAACCCTTTGGGGGGAGGATCCGGCTCCGTGCGGAGGACCAACACCGCCGGGACCTCCGGCGGCAGAACGGGGGTCTGCACGAGGAGAACGCCATCCTAAAAAAGGTGCGCCTCTTCCCCCACGAACTCCACGACCGGAAGTGACCTATGTGTTTATCCAACGCGACCGCTGCCCCTTCTCGGTCACGAGGATGGACCAGATGCTCCAGGTCTCCTGGCGCGGCTGCTGCAGGTGGGTGGAGCAGGCTCCAGTGCCGTGGCCCAGCGTCGACAAGCCCGCCTCATGTGCCTTCAGCAGGGGTTGGCAAAGTCCGGTCAGGGCTATGGGAGGCCCACGATCACCGGGAACCCGAGAGGGGCACGGCATCCCTCGCTTCTGTTGACATGACACATAACATGTCTGATCATGAGCCATAACGATGGGCTGACGGGGTGACGACGGTATGGCACGCGAACTTCATGGTATCGAACGCATTCCGGAGAATGAACGCCACGGCCGCCCGTCGCAACTGTTCTTCCTGTGGTTTGCCGCCAACCTCGGGTTTCCGGCCTGGTACATCGGCGTGCTCGCCGTGGCCCTCGGGCTCAGCCAACCGGGCGCGATGCTGGCAGTCGGGCTCGGTGCGGTCATCGGCTCGCTGCTGGTGGCCGGCGCGGTCGCCCTGGGACCCTCCCGTGGGCTCGGCTCGCTGCCGCAGTCAGCCCGGCCGTTCGGGTACCTCGGCGTCCGGGTTCCCGCGCTCCTGACCGGTCTGTCCTGCCTCGGGTGGCTCGCTGTGAACTCCGTCCTCGGGACAGAAGCCCTCGCCCGGCTCACCGGCTGGCCGCTTGTACCCACATTGATCGTTCTCATGCTAGCGCAGGCGGTGGTGGCGGTCTTCGGCTACGACATGATTCACCGGGTGGAGCGTGGGGCTAGCGTATTGCTGTTGCTGTTGTTCGGGTGGATGGCGATTCGGACGGTGGGAAGCCCCGTCCATACGGCGGTCGTCTCGCCCCATCTTCCGCTGGCCATCCTGACGGTGGCCATCGCCGCCTCGTATCTCTTTTCCTGGGGACCCTATGCGGCCGACTACTCCCGCTACCTGCCGTCCGACACCTCACGGCCGGCGACCTTCCTCTGGACCTTCCTCGGGTCGCTCGTCAGCACCGGAGGCGTGATGACGCTGGGCGTATTGATGGCGGTTCGGTTTCACGCGCAGAGTCCGATGGGGCTGCTCGGGGCGGCCACCGGACACCTTCAGGCGCTCGCTTACCTGGCGGTCATCGTGGGTACGCTGACGGCCAACGTGCTCAATATCTATACGGGGGCGACCTCGACCTTGACGCTCGGCATCCGCCTCGACCGGACCCGGGCCGCCCTCATCACCGGTCTGCTCGGCGCCCCGCTCACCTGGATCGGGCTTCATGGGTTCTCCACCCAGTACGAGAACTTTCTCCTGCTGCTGTCGTACTGGGTGGCGCCGTGGCTGGCCGTCTTATTCTTCGATGCCATACGCCCCCAGCGCGGCGACGGGGCGTGGGGCCCCGGTCTCTGGGCGTTTGGCGTTGGCGTCGCGGCTTCGATTCCGTTCATGTCGCAGAGTCTGTGGACGGGGTGGGTCGCGCGGGCCTGGGGAGGCGCCGACATCGCGTATTACGTCGGCTTTACGGGGACGCTGGGGGCGATGTGGCTCCTGGCTCACGCCAGAATCCCAGGCGCATCAGAGCGCTCCGCCCACGTTCCAGGCTGAGGGCGTCGCGGGCGGCCACGGTGTGCCAGTGCACGCCTCCGGTCAGCGTGGAGAGGAGGCTCGCCCCGACCGTGTCCAGGCGATCCAGAAACTGCTCCACATCGGTCCGGGCGTGCAGGTTGAGGTCGCCGCGCAACTCTCCGTAGAGTGGGTGCTCGACCAGGACGTCGACCACGGTGAGCCCCGCGTCGACCAGGGCGTAGAGTTCTTCGCGCGTTTGGTCGGGTCGGTGGTTCACCATGAAGACGTCCTGGAGGCCGCTGGTCCTGAGCCAGATGTAGCCTCGGGGTGTCGCGACAATGGGCGCCCCGCCGGCGCGGAGTACCGCCACATGGTGCACGATGGCCTGGCGCGACACCTCCAGGACTCGCGCCAATTCCGTGCCCGGTACCGGTCGGTCCGCTTCGCGGAGCAGGCGCTCTAATTCGTCGCGTCGCATGCCGCCCTCCCACCCCGATGACCTGACTCGGTCCACTCCACTCTAGCACGGCGCACCGTCGAGGCCCCATCAGGGAAGGGCTGGACGATCCCACCCTCTCCGGGCCCTCGTCGCCCATCCCGAGGCTGCCGTGGCCGACACCGGCGGCTTCCGGCTGGTGGCCTTCCACCCGTCCGTCCACACCCGCTGACCGGCGCGGGAGGCCATCGACGGTCCGGCATTGACGACCCTTGCGATCCTCGCCCCGCCGAAATCTGGGAGCGGACTTGTAACCCCCCGCATGAGCGCCCGTCTCCTTCTGGGTGATGAGCCTTGTTTGTGGGGGGACCAGGGTGCCCGTTGCACTCTACGTTCGTGTGTCCACGCGGGACCAAGACCAGAACCAGGAAACCCAGTTGCACCGCCTCCGCCAGGTCGTCGCCCAGTATACCGACTGGATGGTGGCGGGGGAGTATGTAGACCAGGACAGCGCCTCGGATCTGCGGGGGCGGACCGCCTGGCGACGGCTTCTGGAAGATGCGGTCACGGGGAGCTTCGACGCCGTCCTCGTGTTCCGGCGGGACCGCGTTTCGGTCGGTGAAGCAGATGCATGACCCTTGGCGGTCTGGGAGCCGCTGGGCGTGGCTTGCTCTCGGCGCAGGAACGGTTCGAGTCCATTACGGCTCTCGGCCGGCTGCTCTTAAACCTCCTGGCCAGCCTCGGCGCGTTTGAACTGGAATTCATTTGCGAGCGCGTGACAGCGGGAAGGGAACGGGCACACTCTCCAGGGAAGGCTATCGAGCGGCCCGGCCGGGTTGGATGACCCGACGTTCTGGCGCGGGGAAGCCAGCTCGCGCCGCCCCTCCCCGCCGGGTGCCTCTCTCGCCGGGAGGCGACTCAGCGCCTGGGGTGCGGGGACGCGACGCCCCACCGGCTGCTGGTGGCGTTAGAGGGG
>JBMFXK010000213.1:0-5507 GCA_049964315.1 Clostridia bacterium
GCATCTCTCCTCCGCGGCCGTTCGAACGAGATCCCAATGAGCCCGGCGATATGGGGCGACCGAAAGACAGATCCCTAAGCGGCGGTCGCATGTCCTCTCACCGGAAATGCTATCGGTGAATCCTGTCACGGAGCGTCAGGTATCGCGAGATAAGGCCACCGAACCGTATATTGGCGTTCGCGACAGACTCGGCGAAGCCGGTACGCATGCGCGGGGTCCACGCCCAGCAGAAGCGCAAGGCTCCCCGACCGGGGAGTCTCCGTCTGCCATGTTCAGCCCTTGGACGCGCCCAGCGGGCAGTTGTCGTCCGCTCCGGGCAACCCCGCCCTGACCCGAACCGAAGCGGACTTCGCGGCACGAACCAGGCGGCTCACGCCGGTCGAGCCACCCGGATGGAGTTGGCACAAAAAGTCGTAAGCCGGGTCACTGCGTCCACCAGGAGGCTTGACGACCCATGGTTGTCTTTCGACCGAAGCCTCCCGCGTCGACGACGAATCGTGTCTGCCCACCATATGGCTCTCTCTACTATGGACGCTCATTCCAGTCTGGGAGCTGTGAACGTACGCATCCGAATTGGATCCAGCGAGTCTATCTGCGGTGCCTTGCTATAGTCAGGGCAAGGCCTTGCATGAGGCAAGCCGGCCCCGTGAATGAAAGCTGGGAGGTTGGTATGACGAAGCACCGCCGCGGTCGAGAATGGGGACTGCCCTTTGCAGGGGAACCTGGTCCCTTCAACGCCATCACTGACGTGCCGGGCGTGCAGGTTGGCCTGACCACGATCCGCGAGCCGGACGTGGCGACCGGCGTCACGGCGGTTCTCCCGATTGGACGTCAGCACCCGCTCCGGCCGGTGTGGGCGGGCATGTGCCGCTTCAACGGCAACGGGGAGATGACGGGAACCCACTGGATCAAGGATGCGGGGTACTTCCTCGGTCCCTTGATGATTACCAACACGCACTCAGTGGGCATGGTCCACCACGCCACCCTCGCCTGGATGATTCGGCAGTACCCGGCACAGTTCGATAGCCCCCGCCATCTGTGGGCGATGCCGGTCGTTGCCGAGACCTATGATGGCGCCCTGAGCGACATCAACGGCCTTCACGTGCGGGAGGAGCACGTGTGGCACGCGCTGGACAGCGCAGCCGGCGGCGTCGTCGCGGAAGGCGGCGTCGGAGGCGGCACCGGCATGATTGCCTACGGCTTCAAGGGCGGCACCGGAACCTCCTCCCGGCAGGTGACCGCGGGCGGTCGGGCGGGAGTCGTGGCCGCGCTGGTACAGGCCAACCACGGCGCCCGATCGTCCCTGACTATCCTGGGCGTGCCCGTCGGCGAGGTGTGGGATGAGGACGGGACGCCGCCGGAACGCGGCTCCCTCATCGTCTACATAGGCACCGACCTTCCGCTGCTGCCGCACCAGCTGGACCGGGTGGCCCGGCGCGCGGCCGTGGGGATGGCGCGCACCGGCGCGTTTGGCGGCCACCATTCTGGAGACCTGTTCCTGGCCTTTTCGGTCGCCAATCCGATCCCCCTGCCTCACGACCAGCCCTCGGTGCTGGCCCTGGAGGCTCTCTCGGATGAGCACCTCGACCCCGTCTACGTGGCAGCGGTGCAGGCTGTTGAGGAGGCCATTATCAACGCCATGCTGGCCGGTGAACCGATGGTGACGAGGCGGCCGCCGGGGCATGTGATTCCAGCCCTCGACGGCGGGCGGCTCGTCAGCATCATGCGCGCGTACGGGCGGATGCAGGACGGCTGACCTTCCGCGGTCGCCGCGAAGAAGCCCCGGACCGAGGGGCTGCGGATGCGTCATCGCGGGTGCTCGCACCGCATGCGGAACGCACCCCGCACCCGACCTGGCGGACTGTTGGCCCTACAGTGGCAGCTGCCGGCGGCGAAACGTGCTGATGCCGGTGGCATAGAGGATGACGGAGGTCAGCGCGAGCCTAAGCGCCTCCCTCAGGAAGTGACCCTGACCCCGTATCAGCTCCGCGGAATCGAATGCGCTGAACAGCGAGGCGTGAGCCAGGAAGGCCGCCCGGCTGCTCACGTCGCCCACGACGTGGAGTCCGTAAAACAAAAGCGTCAGGACGGTGGACAGACCAAGCGCGGTGCGTTCGTCCGGAGCCGCACAGGAGACGAGAAACGAGTAGCCCGCCACGACCGCAAACAGCAGCGTGCCAACGAGATTCGTCTCTAGAAACGCGCGCTCCTTGAGCTCAGAATGGCCCAGCAGCCAGTGGACGCCAAGCAGGCCACCGCCAGCTGTCATCGCGCCGATGATGACGACGTCCGTCACCAGCACCAGCACCTGGGTCGTGGCGACGGCGCGGCGGGACACGGGCGTGGCCAGCAGATAGGCCATGGATCCGTTATCCACCAGGTGTGCCACCAGCCGTGTGGCCGTGAAGATGACGAATACCGCGAAGATAAGGAGGTAAAGGAGGCTGTAGAACTCGCCGCCGAGGAAACCGCTCAGACGGGTGGCGCCGACGGTGTAGCCCACCACCTTCAGGAGGCCCGGCGGCATGGAGCGCAACAGCGACGTGAGCGCCCGTGCCCGGGCGAACGACGGATAGATCCAGATGAACAGCCAGACGTAGAACACCATGCCGATGCCATAGCTTGCAACGGTGCGCAGGCCTTTCACGAGCTCGCTGCGAAACAGTCCCCCGCTCATCGCGCCTGCGCCTCCTCGGTGCCGTAAAGATGGAGAAAGATCTGCTCCAGGTTGAGAGGCCGCATATCCAGTATGCGCACGTCACAGGCGGCCAGTGCGCGGACGAACTGGTTGTAGTCTCCATGCACTTCCACACCGAGCTCGCGGCCGCGCCGGGCGACGATGGTGCACCGTGCCGCTTCGACCGCGCGGACGTCGGCCTCAGAGCCCAGGTTGACCGTGAAGACCTGCCGCTGCAGGCTCCGAAGGCGGGCCATGTCCTCCACGGCGATCACCCGTCCGTCCCGGATCATGGCCACCCGATCGCACACGCGCTCGACTTCCGAGAAGACGTGGGAGGACATGAGCGCCGTGGTGCCCGCGTGCTTTTCTTCCTGTATCAGCTCCAAAAAGCGTTCCTGCATCAACGGGTCGAGACCGGACGTGGGTTCGTCCAGTATCAGCACCCGCGGATGATGCATCAGGGCGGCCACCAGCCCCAGCTTCTGCTTGGTCCCCTTAGACATCTTGCGGATGGCCTCGTCCGCATTCAGCTCAAAGCGCTCGAGGAGTTCCGAGCGCCGGTCCTGCGTGCTGGACAGCCTGCGCATGGCGGCGAGCAGGTCGAGAAACTCGCGGCCCGTCAGGTCTTCCGGGAACCCGATCTCTCCCGGCAGGTAGCCCACAAGATCCTATACGCGCGCCGCTTGCAGCTAGCAGTCCCGCCCGTCGACGGTGGCGTGCCCGCAATCCGGGCGCAGAAACCCCATCAACAGACGAATCGTCGTGGTCTTGCCCGCGCCGTTGGGACCCAGATACCCGAAGATCTCTCCGTGCGCCAGCTCCAGATCAAGGTCGAAGACTCCGCGTCCATTTGGAAAACGCTTCGTGAGGCCCTCCAACTTCACCATCGCTCATGTCCCCTGGTACAGCCCGTTGCGCACGATGTCCAAATACCGGTCAAACTCGTTCACGATGGTCTGGAAGGCGGCGTCAAACGCGTCGCCAACCTCGTCAGGCGCCGTGGCCAGAAATTGCTCCTGCAGCCCGTTGGCAATCCACATCACGAGATTCAGCAGATGCTCCCCCGTGACGCCAGCCCGCAGCGGGCGATCGGAGGCGACCGGCACCCGGGGACGAAACTCTTGCAGCACTTCGACCTGGGCACGGAGCGCCTTGGCGTACACCGGGTGATCGGCATGCTTGGTCAGGCGGGCCCAGAGCGCATACGTGTCGGGCTGCTGCCGGATGTATTGAAACTTGTAGGCCGTGACGGCGCGGAGCCAGGACAAGAGGTCAGGCTGCTCGACGGGCATGCCGGCCAGGTACGACCCGACCGTTCTGCTGATCACGTACAGGAAGAAACCTTCCTTGTCGGCAAAGTATTTGAAAAGCGCCCCTTTGGAGATGCCGGCACGCCTGACGATGCGGTTCGTGGATGCCAGGTCGTATCCGTGTGCCGCAAACTCAGCTAGACCGGCCGAGATGATTACGTCCTGCTTGGCGGGAGCCAGGGACAAAAACTGCGACGATGGCATGCGTTGACCCTCCCGCGTCCGTGACCATATGGTCACAGCGTCACAGTACGGCGATCACGGGACGCTGTCAACGGTGTTTGGCTAGGTACCCGCCCGCAGACGGGTTGTTGGTCTTCGCCCGTAACGCGGGCCGGGTCACGCAATCTCGCAGCGAGACACGGCGCGGCCTGCAGATGCCGCCGCGAGCCGTCCCAATGCATACTGGTCCTAGACTGTCATGGCGCCGAGAGAGGACTTCGGAAACGAGGGTGGAACATCCCCCGGGTGATGAGGGAGAAAGAGCGGCCACGCGGCGTCCCAGTCCACCACCCGCGGCGAGTCGGGGCGTTTCTCCGTGAGATTAATAGGCGTGCCATCCTCCTTCGCGAGCGATTGTTGAACGTTTCATTCAACGGCGGCCGTTGCTGCCTAAAGGCCCTGGTGAGCCGTCAACGAGGCTGGAAAAGCCAGCCCCCTCTCCCCGAGCGTTCGGATCAGGCAGTCCGATAGGTCGCACAGATAACGCCGGTGGTGGTGGCGAAGCTGCCCAGCAACTGCAGGGAGGCTCCGGGACGGTTGGGTGGAAACAGCCGGCGACCCGCACCCAGCACGACCGGGTGGATGAAGAGCAGAAACTCGTCGACCAGTCGGTATTCCAGCAGCGTCTGGATGAGATCGCCGCTGCCCATTATACAGAGATCGTACCCCGGTGCCTGTTTGAGCGCCGTCACCGCCTCGGCCACACTGCCGGCCAGGAGCTCGGAGTTGGGCCAGGGCAACGGCTCCTGCAACGTGGTCGAGGCGACATACTTCTGAGCATGGTTGAGCGGGTCCCGGAAGGGGTCGCCCTGACTGTTCCAGAAGCTGAGCATGTGCTCGTAGGTGCGCCGGCCGAGCAGCATCCGAAGGCCACCCGCCTGTTGAATGCGGGCACCCATGGCTGTCATGATCTGCTGATCCATGCCCGCTGCCGCCCACCCGCCCTGCTTGAACCCGTCCCGTGTATCCTCGTCTGGATGCCCAGGTCCCTGCATCACTCCATCCAGGGTGATGTGCTCGATCACGAAGACTTCAGCCATGATGCCGCCTGCCCGTCCTCGTCCAATTGCCGCTGCAGACCGTGCCTGAGGTCGTGTGGTGTCCCATGAGCTGTTCCACGTGGTGCAGGCGCTTCCTCCCCGAATCACTGCTGGCGGAAAGTCCCGTTCCTAGGTGGCCCTGGCCCAGGAAAGACGGCTCTATACGTCCCGTGTTGTCCGCACATAAAATTTGGTAGTGAATCCGTTTTCGGGCGATCTGATGTCGTAATTGTCGCGCAAAGGAATCGGCGCTCG
>JBMFXK010000214.1:0-5500 GCA_049964315.1 Clostridia bacterium
GCTATCTCAACGAAGGGTTCTCCGGCGGTGAGAAGAAGCGGAACGAGATTCTGCAGATGATGATGTTGAAGCCTCGCGTCGCCATCCTCGACGAGATTGACTCCGGACTCGACATCGACGCCGTCCGGATTGTGTCCGAGGGTGTGCAGGCCATGCGGCGCCCGGAGCTCGGCGTCCTGCTCATCACCCATTACCAACGCATCCTTAATTACGTTCGGCCCGACGTGGTGCACATCATGTTCGACGGCCGGGTGGTGCGCTCCGGGGGCCCGGATCTGGCGTCCGAGCTTGAGGCTCGCGGCTACGAGTGGATCCGGGAGGAGGCATGAGCGTGGAGCCCTCTGCCGTAACCGCGCCGCCGGCGGAGCTGGTCGCCCGTCTCGACGGCTATTTCGCGGACGAGCCGGCGTGGCACCGCGCCCAACGCCTCGAGGCGCTGGCGCACTACGATGCGCTGCCCGTGCCGGAGCGGCAGCGAACCCCGCTCAAGGGGCGCCGGCTGGAATCCATTCCCTACCTGGAGCGGCGTCGCGGCGATGTGCCGGAAGACGCGCGGGAAAACGCCACGGTCCTCCTGACGCCGGGCGGCGTGGCGGATATTAAGCTCTCACCCGCGCTCAGCGAAGCCCATGTGGTGGTGCTGGATCTGGCGGAGGCCTTGCATCGGTACCCGGATCTGGTGCGCGACGTGCTGGGCCAGGTGCAGGCGGATGCCGAGGATCGCTACACCGCACTCAACCGGGCTTTCTGGCATCCGGGCCTCTTCTGCTACGTACCGCCGGGAGCGGAGCTCACCGAACCCATCACGATTGTCCATTGGATCGATGAGGCGAGCCCCGGCTACCTTCCACGGGTCGCCGTCCTGGCCGACGAGGGCTCGCGCGCGACGGTGGTGGAAACGCTCCTGGGAAGCCCTGCCGACACCCATCGCATGCTCGTTTCAGAGGTGCTGGAAGTGCATGCGCGACCCGCAAGCCGGGTAACCGTAGCGTCCATCCAGCAGCTCCCGCCAGGCGCGGAGGCATTTGTGCGCCGCCGGGCACAGGTCGAGCGCGACGCGCAGGTGGACTGGCATACCGGAGAATTTGGCGCCGCGCTGTCGGTGGCGGGTCATGCAAGTCTGCTCCACGGCGCCGGCTCCTCGATGTCCAGCGTGACGGTGTTCTACGGAACCCGTACTCAGCACCAGGATTACACCGCCGAGGTGGTGCATCAGGCGCCCCACACCCGCAGCAACATCCTGGCCCGCGGCGTTATGGGCGATCGGGCCCGGAGCATCTTTACCGGGCAGAGCGTGATCCTCAAGGGCGCTGTGGGAACGGATGCCCGTCAGAAGGAACAGACCCTTATGCTCTCGGATGAAGCCCGTGCCGATGCCATTCCGTCGCTGAAGATTGATGACAACGACGTGTTTGCCGCCCACTCGGCAAGCGCCGGGCCGGTGGACCCGACGGTGCTTTATTATCTGGAGAGCCGGGGCCTGGATCCCCAGGAGGCCCGCCGCGTGGTCATCCGCGGGTTTCTGGAGCCCGTGCTCGCCAGTCTCGCGCCATCATCGGTACAGGAGCGTGTGCGGGGC
The DNA here is from genome assembly GCA_049964315.1 of Clostridia bacterium. Lineage (GTDB taxonomy): Bacteria > Bacillota > Sulfobacillia > Sulfobacillales > JAIMBI01 > JAKATP01. The sequence goes on from JBMFXK010000214.1 coordinate 1,580, forward strand.
CTGGTGGAAGGGAAGCTCGGAGGTGGCTCATGACGACCAAGACGGTGCGTGAGCAGTATCCCGTACTCCGCCGGCAGGTAAATGGCCACCGGTTGGTGTACCTCGACTCTGCCGCTACGGCGCTGAAGCCGCAGGTGGTCATAGATGCCGTCCGACGGTATTACGAGGATTACACCGCCAACGTGCACCGCAGCGTACACACGTTGGGAGAGGAAGCCACCGGTGCCTACGAAGCCGCCCGTGATCGGGTCCAGGCATTCATCAAGGCGCCTCATCGCGAGGACGTGGTCTTTACCCGAGGCACCACCGAAAGTCTCAACCTGGTGGCGCAAGGGTATGCTCAGTATCATCTCCAGGCCGATGACGAGATCCTGGTCACTCCGGCCGAGCATCACTCGAATCTGGTGCCGTGGCAGCAAGTGGCGGCGCGAACCGGCGCGCGCCTGAGCTTCGTGGAACTGACGCCGGACGGGGCGGTCACCGTGGACGCGGTGCGGCGCGCCCTCACGCCGCGCACGCGCATCGTGTCGATGTTTCAGGCGTCAAACGTGCTGGGCACCGTAAATCCTATCGCCGAGATCGCCCGCGAGGCACACCGGGCCGGTGCCATCATGGTGGTGGACGGAGCGCAGTCGGTGCCGCATATGCCGGTTGATGTCACCGAGCTGGACGCCGACTTCCTGGCCTTTTCGGGCCACAAGCTGGGGGGGCCCACCGGCGTCGGCGTCCTATACGGCAAGCCGGAACTGCTGGCGGAAACCACCCCTCTCTTGTTTGGCGGCGAGATGATTCAACAGGTGGAGCGTGAATGGTCCACATTCAAGGATGCGCCCGACCGCTTTGAGGGCGGCACACCCAACATTGCGGGCGTCATCGGTCTCGGGGCGGCGATCGAGTTTTTGAGCGACGTCGGCATGGACCGCATCTTTGCCCACGACCAGGAGCTGGCTTCCGTGGCGTTCGAGCGGTTGTCGCACGTCCGTGGTCTTCGTGCCTATGGGCCAGCCTCCCGCAGAACCAGTCTGGTCGCCTTCAATGTGGAGGGCATTCACCCCCACGACGTCGCCCAGGTGCTGGACGCGGAGGGCGTTGCGGTGCGAGCGGGCCATCACTGCTGCCAGATCCTCATGGGCTGGCTCGACGAGGGGTCCACGGTCCGGGCCAGTTTCTACCTGTATAATGAGCCGGACGATATCGATGCGCTGGTACACGGACTGGAGCGCACGGTGAGGTTTTTCCATGGAGCTTGACGACCTTTATCGCGAGGTTATCCTGGACCACAATCAGAACCCCCGCCGCCGCGGGCACCTGGTGGATGCCACGGCCAGCCAGGGGTTGTTCAACCCCACCTGCGGGGATCGCATCACGGTCGAGCTCAAGGTCGAAGGCGGCCACATCGACGATGCCGCGTTTGACGGCCACGGGTGCTCCATCAGCATGGCGTCAGCGTCGATGCTGATGGAGAGCGTGGCGGGCCAGAGCACCGAGCAAGCACGCGCCATCGCCCAGGGGTTCATCGACTTCATTACCGGGAAGAGCGACGCCCCGCCTCCGGGGGACTGGAAGTCGCTGGCCGGGGTCCGGCGGTTTGCCAGCCGGGTGAAATGCGCCACCCTTGCCCACAATGCGTTGGTGCAGGCATTGGAACCGGGCACAGAGGGTTGAAGACACACTAGCGAGAAGGAGGCGCGATATGGCTGCGACGCCCAAGAAGCTTGAGCTTCGAGATGAGTACGAGTACGGATTCAATGACGGCGATGTGGGCGTGCTGAAGTTTCAGCGGGGCCTCACGCGCGAGGTGGTCGAGGAGATTTCCCGTCTTAAGCAGGAACCGAAGTGGATGCTGGACTTCCGACTGCACTCTCTGGACGTGTTCCTGAAGAAGTCGATGCCCACGTGGGGCGGTGATCTGTCGCGACTGGACTTTGACGACATCGTGTACTACGTCCGGCCCTCCGAGCATCAGGGCCGCACCTGGGACGAGGTGCCGCAGTCCATCAAGGACACCTTCGAGCGGCTTGGCATTCCCGAGGCCGAGCGGAAGTTTCTGGCCGGAGTGTCGGCTCAGTACGATTCCGAGGTGGTGTACCACAACATCCACCGGGAGCTGGCCGACCAGGGGGTGCTGTTCTGCGACACGGACACGGCCGTGCGCGATTACCCGGAACTGGTCCGGGAATATTTCGGCACCATCATCCCGCCCGAGGACAACAAGTTCGCCGCGCTGAACTCCGCGGTGTGGAGCGGCGGGTCATTCGTGTACGTCCCGAAGGGCGTCCACTGCAAGATCCCGCTGCAAGCCTACTTCCGCATCAACTCTGAGAAGATGGGCCAGTTTGAGCGCACCCTCATCATTGCCGACGAAGACTCCTTCGGGCACTACGTGGAGGGATGCACGGCGCCGGTCTACAACTCGGAGTCCCTGCACTCCGCGGTGGTGGAGATCCTGGTCAAGGACGACGCGCGGATGCGGTATACCACTGTGCAGAACTGGGCGCCGAACGTCTACAACCTGGTCACCAAGCGCGCCGTGGCCCAGAAGAACGCCACCATGGAATGGGTCGACGGCAACATCGGCTCCAAACTCACCATGAAGTACCCGTCGGTGTACCTCGTCGGGGAAGGCGCCCGGGGCATGGTCCTGTCGATTGCGGTGGCGGGCCAGGGGCAGCACCAGGACACCGGCTCCAAGATGTACCATTTCGCGCCCAACACCACCTCCACCATCCTCTCCAAGTCCATCTCCAAGCACGGCGGGAAGACCACCTACCGCGGCCTGGTGCACATGGCCAAAGGTGTGGAGAACGCCAAGTCCAACGTCAAGTGCGACACGCTGATCCTCGACGAGCAGTCCACCTCCGACACCATCCCCTACACGGAAGTGCTGGACAGCCGTGTCCAGATGGAACATGAGGCAACTGTGACCAAGGTGTCAGAAGAACAGCTCTTCTATCTCATGAGCCGCGGTCTTTCGGAAGAGGAAGCCACCCGCATGGTGGTGTTGGGCTTCATTGAGCCGTTCACCCGTGAGCTGCCGATGGAGTTTGCCGTAGAGATGAACCGGCTCATCAAATTCGAGATGGAGGGCGCGATTGGCTAAGATGGCGGCGTGGCAGGCGGTCGCCCGCGCGGAGGAAGTCTTGGAGGGGCTGCCGATTCAGGTGCTGGTGAACGGGGCCGAGATCTGTCTGCTCCGGGCCGGGGACGACTTCTTCGCCATCGACAATCTCTGCACGCACGCGGAGGCGTCCCTGTCCGAAGGAGCCCAGGACGGGCGCGTTCTCGAGTGCCCGCGCCATGGCGGGCGATTTGACATTGAGACGGGTGCCGCCGTCCATTACCCGGCTTTCGCGCCGGTGAGGACCTACCCAGTCCGCCGCGAGGGCGACACACTCCTGATCCAGGTGGATTGAATCCGCATCCGGTCCGCTCCAACTCCGGCCCCGGGATGTCCCGGCGCCGGAGTTTCTTTACGTCAAGCCCTTGCAAGGTCCTCCCAGCGCCTCGGGGGTTACGGCGGCTCCTGTGATTCGGATAGAATGTGAGGAGAAATCTGGCGATGGCGCCCCATCGGGGCGTCCCAGGGAGGGTGCTTTTTGGAACTCAAAAACCTGATAGGCGGGAACGCTGTCGCTCCGTCTTCGGGACGCTACAGCGAGAAATTTAACCCGGCGACCGGGGAGAAATTGGCTGATGTTCCACTCTCGGACCCGTCGGACGTCGATCGGGCGGTCGCAACCGCCCAGGAAGCGTTCAAGAGCTGGCGTCTCGTGCCCGCTCCGAAGCGAGGCGAGATCTTATTCCGGGTCGGTCGACTGCTGGAGGAGCGCAAGGAGATGCTCGCGCGCCTGATGACCCAGGAGATGGGCAAGGTCCTGACAGAGGCGCGCGGAGATGTCCAGGAAGCCATCGACATGGCCT
>JBMFXK010000215.1:0-5496 GCA_049964315.1 Clostridia bacterium
GCATGCAGGCCACCTTGCGTGCCGCGCTGCGATGCGACAACCCGCGCCGGAGCAGTCCGGCCGCGTACCGGCGCAGATCCGCCGTGGTGGCCGTCAAGGGATCCGGCACCGTCTGCGTGAGTTCGGCGAGGTCCTGACGATAGGCCCGCTCGGTGGCCGCCGAGCCGGTGCGGTGGAGCTGCACGGCTTTCAGGTACTCCTCCACGAGAGGGTGTACCGCCGCCATATCACCACCCCCTCACGCGGCTACTGGGCCACGCGTTCCTCATACCCGCACCCCTCACGGACGCAGGTCAGTGCTCCCCGCGGACCCCGGCCCTTCTGGGCCAGAAACGCCCCGCAGCGGGGACAGGTCTTGTCGCTCGGGGGATACCAGGTGACGAAGTCGCACTCCGGATAGCCGCTGCAGCCGTAAAACGTGCGTCCCTTGCGACTCCGCCTGACCACCACCGGGCGCGCGCACTTGGGACACTCGGCGCCGGTCTTCTGCAGGAGAGGCCGGGTGTTCTGACACTCGGGATATCCCGAGCACGCGAGGAACCGTCCGAAACGGCCGTGCTTGACAACCATCGGGCGTCCGCACTGCTCGCACACCTCGTCAGTGGTCTCTTCCGCGATGTGGATCGGCCCGGCTTCCTTCTCCGCCCGCGATAGATAGGTGGAGAAGTCCTCATAGAAGGTGTGGAGCAGCGTCCGCCAGGATTCTTCGCCGTCCTCCACGCGGTCCAGGTCCGCCTCCATGGCGGCTGTGAACTGGATGTCGACGATGCGGGGAAAGAACTCCTTCAAGAGGTCCACCACGGCCCGCCCCAGCTCCGTCGGCACCAACCGCCGCTCCTCGCGGCGGGCGTAATCACGCGCCAGGAGTGTTTCGATGGTGGGCGCATAGGTGCTGGGACGGCCGATGCCGAGTTCCTCCAACGTCTTGACCAGACTCGCCTCGGTGTACCGGGGCGGCGGCTCGGTAAAATGCTGTTCCGCATCGAGCCCGTCCACCCGCAGGCGCTCCCCCTTGACCACGGGCGCGGCCATCGGCTGTCCCGCGCCGTCCTCGTCAGGTTCGTCATAGAGAGCCGTAAATCCTGCAAACTTGAGCTTCTGCATCCGGCTCCGGAAGACGTGGCGGCCCGCCGTCACATCCACCGTGACGGTGTCGTAGACCGCCGGGGCCATCTGACTGGCGACGAACCGCTCCCAGATGAGGCGGTAAAGCCGAAGCTGGTCCCGGCTCAACGACCCCTTCAGACTGTCGGGGGTTCTCTTGACCATCGTTGGCCGAATGGCCTCGTGGGCGCCCTGCTGTCCCGGCCGGGTCGGGGCGCGGCGGCGTTCATGAGCCACGTATTCGGCGCCGTACACGGACTGAATGTACTGCCGGCTCTCCTGCTCTGCCGACTCCGCCACCCGGGTCGAGTCGGTGCGGATGTAGGTGATGAGACCCACCGTGCCCTCACCCTTGACCTCCAGTCCCTCGTAAAGCTGCTGGGCCAGCTGCATGGTGCGCTTGACGGTCAGCCCCAGACGCTTGGAGGCTTCCTGCTGCAGGGTGGAGGTGGTGAACGGAAACGGCGCGTAGCGCCGCCGCTCGCGCTCCTTCACGTCACTCACGACAAACGGCGGCTGTACGAACGCGTCGGGCCCGATCTCGGCCATCACTTCGTCCAGCTCAGGGCGCGCCAGTCGCCCCTTCTCGCCGAGCGGCGCGATGTATTCGGCGCTCAGGGACCCCTCGGAGCCTTGAAGGCGGGCCGTAAGCGTGAAGTACTCCTCAGGCGTAAAGGCGTCAATCTCGGCCTGCCGTTCAACCAAGAGCCGCAGTGCCGTCGACTGCACGCGCCCGGCCGACAGTCCCGGCCGCACCTTGCGCCACAGCCACGGCGAGAGCTGATAGCCCACAATGCGGTCAAGGATGCGCCGGGCCTGCTGGGCATCCACCAGCCCGTGCGAGAGCGGCCGCCAGTGCTTGATGGCACGTTCGACGGCGTCCTTGGTAATCTCATGAAACTCGATCCGCTTGACCTGCTTTTCCGGCAGCCCCAGCACTTCGGCCAGGTGCCAGGAAATGGCCTCCCCTTCCCGGTCGGGGTCGGTGGCCAGAAAGACCTGCTCGCTCTTCTTGGCCGCCTCGCGCAGTTCCTTCACAACCTGGCCCTTGCCGCGGATGGTGATGTACTTAGGCTCAAACCCCCGGTCGACGTCGACGCCGAACTGGCTCTTGGGCAGATCGCGCACGTGGCCCATGGAGGGTAATACCTGATAACGCCTGCCGAGAAACCGGCTGATGGTGCGGGCCTTGGCAGGCGACTCGACAATGATAAGCGGCTTGGGCAATCCTCGACCCTCCCAAATTGGTCGACTTATTATAGCAGAGGGTCCTGGCCCTCATTCCCAGCCGCGGCGGCGGCCCCGACGGGCAGGAACGACCGTCGATGCGCCGCGGTCGGGCCGAGCCGGGCCAGGGCCGCGATGTGTTCGCGCGTGCCGTATCCCTTGTTCTGTGCAAAGCCATAACCGGGGTAAACCTGGTCCAGGACCGTCATGTAGCGGTCGCGGAGCACTTTGGCCACCACCGACGCGGCCGCCACCGACGCGTCCCGGCCGTCGCCGTGGATGAGTGCTTCGACCGGCACGGGAGCCAAGAGGGGCATCGCGTCCACCACGATCCAGTCGGGTGCCGCCGGCAGGTCTGCTAAGGCGCGCCACATGGCGAGACGGGTCGCCTGCAGGATGTTGACCTGGTCGATCCCGCGTGGCCCCACCGCCCCCACGCCCATGTGGGCGCCTCCTGCCTGCAGGGCCTGATAAAGTCGCAAACGACGGGCGACCGGGACGACTTTGGAGTCGTCCAGGCCCTCCGGCTCGAGTCCCTCGGGCAGGACCAGCGCCACCGCCACCACCGGTCCTGCCAGCGGGCCCCGTCCCACCTCGTCTACCCCAGCCAAGACCATCCCGTCGCGCCATGCAATCCGCTCCCGGGAGTAGAAGTCCCGTGCGCTACGGCCCGCCATCGGACAGCTCCAGCGTCACCCGCCCAAACTTGCCGTTGCGGAAATCGGTGAGCACGGCCTCGGCGGCCCGCTGGCGGTCCACCACCCCGCCGCGCATGAGCAGCTGCCGTGCCTGCCCGAAGTCCTGCAGGGGATCCGCCTCGCGACGGCCAAGCTGGCGCAGCAGGCGCGTGGCCAGGTCTTCCGGTTCGGACGGCGAGTAGCCCACCACACCGAGCACCTTGAGGCGCCAGTCCCGGCCCTGAGCGCGGGAGAGCACGCCCGGCAGGTCCAGCCATTCCCAGTCGTGGCGCCGGATCCATTGCGGACCCCGGGTCACCCCGGGACGGTTGCCGGTGCGCAGCTGGTGACGGCCGATAAGGCGGTTCAAGAGCGTGGACTTCCCCAGATTGGGCAGTCCCACGACCGCCACCCGCCTCGCATACGAACTGAAAGGAATGCTGGCCAGCGCTTCCAGGACCACCTTCTCCGAGCCGTCTTCGGTGGCCGATACCGCGACCGCCCGCTCCTGGTTGCCGGTCAGGCGCAGGAGCCACCCATCCGTGGCATCGGGGTCGGCGAGATCCAGTTTGTTGAGGACGACCACCCGCGGGCAGCCGGGCAGCCAGCGGTTCAGGCCCTCGAAACGGGTGACGAGCGGCGCCCGCGCATCCACCACCTCAATCAGCGCAGTCAGATAGGGACCGAGCCGCTTGATGGTGTCGGCCGCGTGGCCCATGTGGCCCGCGCGCCAGTCGGAATGCGCCATCCTACAGACCCCGAAACGCGCGCGGCGGCCACCAGACGACGAATGCCTCACCGCGTACGAGCGATTCCTTTAAGAAGCCGAAGTAGCGGCTGTCGTAGCTGTCGGGCCGGTTATCGCCCAGAACAAACAGGTAGCCGGGCGGCACTTTGACCGTCCGGTAGTTTGAGGAGGGGTCCGTGTACTTGAGGAACGGCTCAGGGACACGGCGTCCGTTGATGAAAACCTGGCCCTGCCGGATGCCCACCGTCTCCCCGGGCACCGCGATGACCCGCTTGATCCAGTCCTGACTCGGAATCACCGGCGAGCGGAACACGATGATCTCTCCGGGCTGCGGGCTCTCGAAGTGAAAGATGAACTTGTTGACCAGGACCCGCTCGCCGTTCTGCAAGGTGGGTTCCATGGAAAACCCCGACACCTGGTACGATTCCAACACGAAGGACCGCACCAGGAGGGCCAGCACAAACGCCAGTGCCAGGGTTTCCAGAAATTCCAGCCAAGCCGGCCGCGCCCGCCTCCGGCGTCTCACCAAGCCCTCACCCCCTTGGGTTTGCGCCTCCCAAGTCGGTGAAGGACTAGACGCGCTCCTTGATGCGGGCGGCCTTCCCACGCAGGTTGCGGAGATAGTACAGCTTGGCCCGGCGCACCTTGCCGCGGCGCAGCACCTCGATCTTTTCAATCCGGGGCGAGTGGATCATAAAGGTCCGTTCCACCCCCACGCCGTACGAGACGCGGCGGACAGTCATCGTTTCATGGGAGCCGCCGCCCTTGCGGGCAATGACCACGCCTTCAAACGGCTGCACCCGCTCGCGGGTGCCCTCCCGGATGCGCACGTGCACCCGAATGGTGTCTCCGGGCCGGAAGGAGGGCACGTCGGTGCGCATCTGCTCTTCTTCAATCAATCGGATGAAATCCACTGGCCAAACTCCCTTCAAACGGCCCCTAGTATAGCATGGGGCCGCAAACGCCAGCAATTTGGACTCAGGACTGCTCCTGCCAGCCCAACAGTCGTTCGGTGCTCATGCGCGCCTGCTGCTCGCGCCAGGCCCGGATGCGCGCGTGGTCGCCGGAGAGGAGCACATCCGGGACGGCGTGGCCTCGATACACCGGCGGACGGGTGTACTGGGGACCCTCCACCAGTCGGTGCGGGCCGCTGAAGGAGTCGTCCCGGCTGCCCTCCTCGGCCCCCAGGGCTCCAGGCAGGAGGCGGACCACCCCGTCGACCACCGCCATGGCCGGAATCTCGCCCCCAGTCAACACGAACGGACCCAACGACAATTCTTCCGCCCCCAGCACATCCAGCACCCGTTGATCGATGCCCTCGTAGTGTCCGGCTATCAGGACTAGATGGCCCGCCCGGGACAGCTCCTCCAGCCACGGCTGGCTGAGCGGCCGGCCCCGCGCCGCCGTCACCAGCACACGGGCCGGCCGCGGTTCGTGCGCGAGGCACCACTCCACCGCGTCGACCAGAGGCTCCGGGCGCATCAGCATGCCAACGCCGCCGCCGTAGGGATAATCGTCGCAGATGCGGTGGACCCCAACCCCGAACGGCCTGAGCGGCACAAGCCGGATGTCGACAAGTCCTTTTCTGACCGCACGGTCGACGATGCTGTCGGCAAAGGGGCCGGCGAACATATCCGGAAAGAGGGTCACCACGTGGATCTTAAGCGGAGTGCTCTCGCTGTGGCCGCCGTTCATATGCCCTCCGGATCCTGCTGGAGCGCCAGCGTCCCGTCAGGAAGG
>JBMFXK010000216.1:0-5477 GCA_049964315.1 Clostridia bacterium
ACGACCCCGAAAAGCTGGCGTAGCTCAATCGGTAGAGCACCTGATTTGTAATCAGGCGGTTGGGGGTTCAAGTCCCTTCGCCAGCTCCAGTTTGGTTCCCCACATCAGCACGCTCAGCTTGCACCCATCGCGTCCCTCCCGCCCTGCTTCATAAGGTAAACAAAGTTACAAAATCATAGCGCAACTGCTGCCGATTGAGAGCTAAATCGTTCGATGTCGGGAGGATTCCTGATGCGTAAAGGTACGGCACCCAGTACGGCACCGCAATCAACATGAAGCTCCCCATACCTCCCACTTATCGTAGTTCATGGGGAAAACCTGTCTGTCGGGGAGTCCATCGCCCGAGGCTCCGGTTAAGCTAGAGGCCATGGGTACCAAGAGGCGGATCGCGGTCATGGTGCGCCGGCTCTCCGGGCGCGGTGGAATGGAGCGGGTCATCCGGACCCTGGCGACGGCCGCCGGACATGCCGAGCCGCCCGCCAGCGTCGAGGTGTGGTGCTTCGGCATCCCGTACGACACGCAGTGGCTGTCCGACCTGCCCCACCGCATCGTTAACATCGATCAGGGAACCGGACGCTGGTTTCAGCTGGGCACCAAGCTCTTCTTTTACACCCGAGCGGTGAGGCGCTTCATCCGGGAATCAGCCCCGGACGTCCTTCTTGCCACAGATCCCGTGTTCGTGCGGGCCGCGCTTCTGGCACGCGGCGGGAGCACGGCGCCTCGGGTATTTTCTTGGCTTCACTTCGCGGTGGACCGTGTGGCGAACCGGCGATGGCTCGTCCCGGCGGACGGCCACCTCGCCATCAGCGCCCAGATCGCCGATGACATCCAGCGCATCGGCGCGCACCACGCACCCGTGATTGTCGGAAACCCGCTGCCGGCATCCGATTACCGGCTCATTCCCATGCCGGCGTCTCCCGCCCGCATCCTCTACATCGGGCGTCTGCAAAACCATCAAAAGCGAGTTGACCTTCTCCTTGCCGCGCTGGGCCGCTTGAAGGAACGGGAATTTGGCCTGGACATCATCGGTGACGGGCCGGATCGTGACATGCTGCATGAATTGGCAGAGCGAGAGGGCATCCAAGACCGCGTGGTCTGGCACGGATGGTCGGCGGATCCGTGGGCGCCGGTCAAGGCTGCCACGGTGCTGGTGCTGCCCTCGGATTTCGAAGGTTTTCCGATGGTGCTGTTGGAAGCGCTGGCCCACGGGATCCCGGTGGTCGCGACTGACTGCAACGCAGGTCCACGCGACATCGTGCAGCCGGGCGCCAACGGCTTCCTGGTCCCGACAGATGACCCCGCGGCCCTGGCGGAGGCGCTACAGCCTTTTCTTCAGGATGACGCGCCGCCGCGGCTCACCTGGACGGCGGCCGAACGCCGGGATGACATCCTCGGCCGCTATGCGGAGTCCGTCGTGTGGAAACGGATGGCGGACGCCCTCTCCCTCGATTCCTAAGTCCCGGCTCCCGCCCCATTTTGACGCCCAGGGACGAATGGCCCATGCTGCGCGGGCCCAATGACCCCCTGGGCAGGAACGGTCATCCTTCCAATCACGGTGCCGACGTCCGATGTTCGCAGATGGGCATCCTCCTAGAGTCGAGGTAGAGATAGCGACTCCGGGAGGTTGAGCCCATGGACCCCATTCTTAAGCGCATTGCGACGGCGATGACCGTTGTCATGCTGGTGACCCTTGCCCTTATCTTTACGCTCAGCGGCACGCACGTCGCGGCCGGCACCGGCGGCAACGCCCCGGCACCGCGGCTCACGGCCGCGACGACGGCCGCCAAAGTCGTCAACGTCAAGCTCTTCATTAACGTCAACGGACCTCACGGGTGGCCGACCTACACACTTTCCAAGCTCAACATCCCCGACAACTCTATCGTTCACCTCACCATCATCAACAACGACAATGGCGGCGGTACACTGGCCGGCCCATTCGGCCACGCGGAAGGCATCATCGGCCTGGAGCGGGTCAATGGCAAGGCAACGGTCGTTTCGAGCAGCAACATCGCCCACACATTCACGGTTCCGGCGCTCGGACTCAACATCGTGATTCCCGCCTCTCCGAACAACGGTGTCGTCACGGTGCAGGCCACCTTCAAAGTCACCAAGGCCGGCAATTACCGCTGGCAGTGCATGGCCCCGTGTGGAACCGGCAGCACCGGTTGGGGCGGCCCGATGGCCACCGTCGGTTACATGACTGGACTCTTTAACGTCGAGAACTAAGACGCTTCAGCAACCCGGGCGCCGCCTTTTCCGGCGCCCTTGGTCAGGACCCAAGCCTGACCCATAAAATTCATAGGAGCGAGCCCGATGGAGCGAGCGACCCCTCTCCGCACGGATGCCCAGCCGCGTATACCCGAGCCTGTCAGCACCATCCCCATACGCGAGTTCACTCGCAGGGCCCTCGGGGCCTTTTGGATTCTGGACGGCCTCTTGCAGCTGCAGCCCCGCATGTTTCAGTTGGCCATGCTGCACAACATCATGGAGCCCTTAATCGTGGGCGAACCCGCCTGGCTGGCCGGCACGGTCAGCTGGGCAATTCACGTCATGACGCCTGATGTACGGATCTGGAACGCCCTTATCGTGGGGGTCCAGCTTCTACTGGGCATCTTGATTCTGCTCGGACGAACACCAAAAGTGACCAGAACCGGGCTCTGGCTCTCCCTGTTCTGGGTTTGCACTGTCTGGCTGTTCGGAGAAGGTCTGGGCGGGGTGCTGACGGGAAGTGCCACGGTGGTGGCCGGTGAGCCCGGAGCGGTTGTGCTGTATGGCTGGATTGCGGTAACACTGCTCTTGCCGGATCGCTTCTGGCAGTTCGGACGTGGATTCAACGTGATTCGCGACGCGGCGGCGGTGTTTTTCGGGCTGGCCGCGGTCCAGCAGCTGGTGCCGGTATTCTGGACCCCCATGGGCCTCGCGTCCCAGTTTCAATCCACCCTAAGCGTTGAACCGCCGTACATTCAGAGGACAATTCTGTGGGCGGTCACGGTCTCGTTCGACCACCCGGTGCTGGTGAATCTCCTCCTCGTGCTGGCGCTCGGGTTCGTCTCCTGGCGTCTTTTCCAAGAGCGCCCAGGACGCGCGGCCTATATCGTGGCCGCTGTTGTCATGTTTTTGATATGGTGGTGCGGCCAGGGTTTCGGCGCCATATTCACCGGGCTCTCCACGGACCTGAACACGATGCCGCTGGTGGCGCTGATGATGGCGCCGGCTTGGATGGACCGTTACGGAAGTTTTCGGTCCGACTCGTATCAAACGGTCCGACCGGCCATAGGCGACCGACCGGTCGCGTTTTAAACTGGTCCTGAGGAGGACATGTTGATGGCGTTTGTGGTCACGTCCGCATGCATCGACGAGTCGACGTTCGAACCGGAATGCGAGCGGGTGTGCGAAGCCAAGGCCATTCATCGTGGACGGTATACGCGCCTCATTGATCCGGACGCCTGCACGGATTGCGGCTTGTGCGAGCCGGTATGCCCGGTCGGCGCCATCTTTCCGCTGGAACGGGTTCCAGAACCGGAGCGCGACTGGATCATATTCAATCGCGCGTGGCGGACAGGGGCCACGTCGTAAGACGAACTCCGGCGCCGCCGTGCCCCGAGTGCACGTGAAACGCCCTCGCGGTGGGCGCGGAGGCTTCATTCTGGGTCCTTGCGGAGCAGATGTGGCGCATGCTATTCTGGGCCTCACGGACGATTCGTTCCGGCCGTAGCATATCGGCACGGTCCTGAAAAATGCATCGCGGAGGGGTGCCCGAGAGGCTAAAGGGGGCGGTCTGTAAAATCGCTGGCTAACGCCTACGTTGGTTCGAATCCAACCCCCTCCACCATTTTTCTATCGCGGGGTAGAGCAGCCAGGTAGCTCGTCGGGCTCATAACCCGGAGGTCGCAGGTTCAAATCCTGCCCCCGCAACCAGGCTCACGTAGCTCAGTTGGCAGAGCACGTCCTTGGTAAGGACGAGGTCACCGGTTCAAGCCCGGTCGTGAGCTCCACCATTTGCTGTCCCGGCTGTGCCGGGACAGCTTTTTGCCTGCTCCTGGATACCTGACCAGGGCCAGCCCTCCCTCTAGCAGAGGAAAGGGCGCATGTGATGGCGAACGCGGTCGAACAGGTGAGATCGTGGACGAGCATGTGTCCGGTGCTGGGTTTGATGCACTGCTGGAGGAACTGGTCCAGGAAGGCGCGAGCACGGTCCACCACGGACGTCCCGGGCTTCCTGCCGCCCGCAAGCGGCGATTTGCCGATCGGATGGCTCCGTTCCTGGGTGAGGGGGACCCGCCGGAGGCGATTGACCTGCTCCTGTCGCACACTTTTGCGGCGGTGCGTGAGGTGGGAGCCATCCTTCTGGCGCGCAGTGCATGCTCGGCGCCGATCGTGCTGGAGCGGGCGCGGTTGCTCGCCCTCGATGACGACTGGGAAGTGCGCGAGTGGGCGGTGGAGCCGCTCGTGGCGGCGCTGGCAGACGATCCGCGGGCCGGCCTGATGCCGTGGATCCGCGCGGGCGGGCACCTGCGCCGGGCCGCCGTGCTGGCCGCGCGGCACTTCGTGCTGGAGGGACGCCTGGAGGCCCAGACCGCCTGTGTCGTGGCCGACGCGGTGGTGGACGATTCCGACCCATACGTTCAGGCGAACGTGGGGGCGTTTTACCTGGGCGATGCGCTGGTCCGGCGCTTTCCGCAGTGTGCCGCCGGGTGGCTGGCCGGGCGAGCTCGGGCCGGGCGCGTCAGCGGCCCGTTTTGGAAAAACGTGACGGCGTTGTGCCGCAGTGCTGGCGCCCGCCGCGAAGCGGCCGTGCTCCGGCCGGCACTCGACGAACTGCTGCTGGCCGGGCCTCCTCGAACGGCGCGGGAGCGGATTATGGCTTTCAGACAGGAGGGCGGCAATGGCTGAGCAGCGGGTGCACCTCCACTGGGGCGAGGGGGTGGTGGCCGAGGAGGTCCGCCTTCCGACCCCGTACCACGTCGCCGTGCTGCAGCTGATTCAGATGGATGACGGAACGGAGCTCATGCGATGCTGCTGGTATGACCATGCGGGACGCTTCCATCGCTCGCCGCTCATCGTAGACCCGGATACCTGGGCCGCGCTTGTGGGCAGTGCGCGTACGGTGGCGCCCCGGCTCTACGCCCATCTCACGCGTGAAGCGGCGCCGTCCACAGGTACAGGAGCAGGGCCACTCCCACCACGATCAGGAGGCCAGCCGTGACGAGGGGCGTGCGCGGATTTTCCGCAGCCCGGGTGGTGCCGGACCGGATGTCCCGACGGATGCCCCAGTACCGGAGTGCGGCCCCCAGAATCACAACCAGGCCGGCAAAGACCATGGCCATGCCAAACGCTGCCCCAGTCGGGCCGGAATGAGGCGTGACATGGGACGGCACCCGAAGACGCACAAACAGATCAAATTTGTCGACTACGAAGCCGAACGCCATCAGCGCCACGGCCGTGCTGGCGCGTGCGGTAACCGGGATGGTCACCGG
>JBMFXK010000217.1:0-5468 GCA_049964315.1 Clostridia bacterium
GCGGTGACCCCGTCCTGCGCGCTCGCCCCAGTTTCTTTCCGTTCACCGAGCCGTCGGTGGAATGGGACATGCAGTGCACGCTGTGCCGGGGGGCGGGCTGCCGGGTGTGCAAGGAGACGGGCTGGCTCGAGCTGCTGGGCTCCGGCATGGTGCATCCACATGTGATCCGCGCGGGCGGCTACGACCCCGACGAGGTGACGGGCTTCGCATTCGGATGGGGCGTGGACCGACTGGCGATGCTCGCATACGGCATCGAGGACATCCGCCTCCTCTATCAGAACGACCTGCGCTTTCTGGACCAGTTGTAAGGACGCCGCAGGACTACCCAGGACGGAGGAGAACATCACGTGGACATTGCAGCGAGCTGGATAGAGCGCTGGCTTCCCGCGCCGATTGCGTTGCCGGAGCTGGCCGAACGGCTGGTGCAGCTCGGCTACGAAGTGGTCGAGATGCGGGCCCTCGATGCGGGACTGGAGCCGGTCCATCTGGTGCGGGTGCTGGATCGGCGGCCCCATCCCGCCCGGTCTCGCCTGTCGATCGTCACCATCGATACCGGGAGCGGCCGCACCGAGGTCGTCACGGGCGCCGCCAACGGCTTTCCGGGCGACCTCCTGTGGTATGCCCCTCCGGGTACCACGCTGCCTGACGGACGGACCCTGCAGACGGTGGAATTTGCCGGGGTGCCGTCGCCGGGGATGCTGTGCTCGGCCGAGGAGCTGGCGCTCCGCGCGGGCCCTGGCGATCTCTGGGTGTGGACCGGAGGCGGGAACCCTGGGGATCGGTACCTGGACGCCGTGGGCAGGGAGACAACACTCAGCATCGAGATGACGCCTAACCTGGCCCAGTTTGCACAGTCGGCGCGCGGACTGGCGCGCGACCTCACGGCCCAGGGCGGTGAACGCCTGCCAGATCTGCCCGGCCTGACGCTCCGGCCCATACCCGGCCGGGTCGACCTCCGCGCCCCTGACCGTTGTCCCGCCTACGCGCTCCTGGCCATAGCGCTGCCGGAGGTCGAGCTGCCGCTGCCGCTGCAGCGGCAGCTCCGGGCCAGCGGGTTTCGGCTTGTCAGCCCGATGGTGGATTGGACCAACTATGTCCTCATGGACACGGGCCAGCCGCTTCATGCCTTCGACGCCGACCGCGTGACCCTGCCCATCGTGGTGCGGCTCGCCCAGGATGGCGAGGAGTTCTGCGCCCTTGACGGCACCCAGCTGGCGTTGACCCCCGATGACCTGGTTATCGCGGACCAGACCGGTCCCATCGCGCTGGCCGGCGTTATGGGCGGTCTTCATTCCGCCATCAATGCCGAGACCCGCCGCGTACTGGTGGAATCGGCACACTTTGCCGCGCCCGGCATCTACCGGACCGTGCGCCGTTACGGCCTGCGCACGGACGCCGCGGAGCGGTACCTGCGCGGAACCGATCCCGAGGTTCTCGTACCGGCACTGCGCCGCCTGTCCGACCTGGCGGGCATCAAAGTCGCCTCCCAGCACGTGAGCCTCGCCATGGCGGGCGAGCCCCCGGTGCGAAAGCACGTCCCGTACCATCCGGATCGCATCCGCAGTCTGCTGAGCGCTGCGTGGAGCGATGAGGTGATAGAGGGGGCCCTGAGCCGGCTCGGGTTTCAGGTGACCGGGGACGTGGCGGTCGTGCCGAGCTGGCGCCCCGATGTCGCCGGCGGCGCCGACCTGGCCGAGGAAGTGGGCCGGCTGGTGGGGCTTGACGACATTCAGGACCTGGTGCCCGCGGTGAGCGAGCCGGCGTCCTGGGATGCGGCCCACCAGTTCCGCGAGCAGGTCCGCGACCTGGCGGCCTCGGCCGGGTATACCGAGACGTTGAGCCGGATCTTCGTCAATCCGAAGCGTCGGATGCCCCCCGGGGTGCCGGCGCCGGTGCACCACCTGCAAAATCCCATCCGCGAGGAGGAGGGGGCGCTGCGGGCTGCACTCTGGCCGAGCCTGCTGGATGTGCTGGCGTTCAACCGCGACCGCGGTGTCGAACTGATGCCGCTGTTCGAGGTGAGTCCCGCCTATGGCGGCAGCGTGGACGCGCCGCAGCAGGTGTGGGAACTGGCCGCGGTGCTGCCGTTCGGAGAGGCCATCAGCCTGCATGGACGGGATACGGCGGACGTATACCGGCTGACCGGACTGGTCGACCTCCTGGCCGCGCGGCTTCGCTGGCCGCTGCAGCGGGAGGCGGCCGATCCTGCCGCCTTCCTGCACCCCGGCCGCCAGCAAACCATCACATGCGGGGGTGCTGTGGTCGGACAGGTGGGGGAGATCCACCCCGACGTCCTGGAGGAGTACCGCCTCCCCCCTACCGGGCTCCTGCACCTCACGGTGGCCCTGCCGCCCGCACCATCCCACACTGCCCCTGGGCGCCCCTCGCGCTATCCGCCCCTTACCCGCGACCTCAGCGTCATCTGGCCGGAGGGCATGGCCTGGGCCACCGCCCTGCAGGCGGTGCAGGAGGCAGGTGGCACGCTTTTGGAGTCATGCGTGCCGTTTGACCGCTACGTCGGTCCGTTCGGGCAGTCGCTGACCGTTCGCCTGCGCTTCCGCTCGGACGAGCGCACCCTCACAGAAGAGGAGGGAGATGGTCTGGTAGCCGATATTCTGGCGGCCCTGGGGCGCCTCGGCGTTGCTCTCCGGATCTGAGCCGGATCGACCAAAATCGCCAGATCTCCCCAAAGATGGCAGGGTTTCCGGCCTGGGGTCGAGAAAGCTCCGGGAAACCTTTGCTGTCGAACAGGAGGCGGCTATGCCTGACATCACCCGGACTTCGGTCGTTATCTACGGAGAGGAATACCCGTTGAGGAGCGACCTGGGCGATGAGTTTGTCCAGGGCCTGGCGCGGATGGTGGACAACCGCATGCGGGCACTGGCCGGCCGTCATCCGCGGGTTCCGTCTGGACGGCTGGCGGTGCTGACCGCGCTGACCCTGGCGGAGGAACTCGTCACCCTGCGGCAGGAGCACAACGAGGCGGTCCAAGCTTTGCAGGCTCGCTGGCGTCGCGAGGGGAAGGGCGCCGCGAGCCAGAACTGACCCTCCCACAGCGTTGCGGCCGGCTCAGCCGGCCGTTTCGTTGTATGGTGGAGTGTCCCCGATTTGTCCGGTACAGGCATGGGGACGGGAGGCAGGATGTTTTCGGCATACGCGTTGGACCGCATCGAGTGGGGCCGGGTGCTGGAAATCCTGGCCGGGAAAGCCGAGATGGCCGAAAGCCGACGGCGCCTGGCCGCGCTCATGCCGGACCCCCGGCATGCCGTGCTTGAGGAGCGGCATGCGGCTTACCGCGAGGCGCAGCAGCACGAGGCCGTCACCAGCCTCAGTCTCGCGGGCGCGCTGTATCTGACCCCCCTGCTGGACCACGCGGTGAAGGGCCTGCGCCTGGATCCGCCGGACCTGCTGGCGGTCATGCGCACCATCCGGGCCGGAGCCGCGATGGTCAGTGTCCTGCGGGGCGTGGACGCGCCGGAGCTGCGGGCACGCTTCGGACAGAGCGCGGTGCCGCTGACGCTGGCCCGTCAAGTTGAGCTCGCCGTCGACGATGACGAAAGCATCCGGGACACCGCCAGCGCCGAATTGAAGGCCATCCGCGATGCCCGCCGCACGGTCGAGCGCGAGATTGATGCCGTCTTTGCCCGCATCCTGGGCTCCACCAGCCTGCTGCCCCTGCTGCAGGATGCGCTGGTCACCATCCGCAACGGCCGCCGGGTGGTTCCGGTCAAGCACGCGCACCGCAATGAGTTTCCCGGCGTGGCCCACGACGCCTCGGGCAGCGGCCAGACCGTGTTCATGGAGCCGATGGCGGTGGTGGAGCGGCAGAACCGTCTGGTGGAGCTGGCCCGTGACGAGGCGGATGAGATCGAGCGCATCCTGGTGCGCCTGACAAGCCTGGTGGCCGAACAGCACGACGTGCTGGAGGTCCTGTCGGAACACCTGGTCGGCCTTGATACGGTCCTGGCGGGTGTTCGTTTCGGGGCGCACGTCGGCGGCGTCCTGCCCGACCTGGGCGGAGACGTCCTGGATCTGCTGGAGGCGCGTCACCCGCTCCTGGATCATCCCGTGCCGGTCAGTCTCCGGGTCGGGGGCGAGAGCCCGGTCCTGGTGGTGACGGGCCCCAATACCGGGGGCAAGACGGTGGCGCTTAAATGCGCGGGGCTGATGACGGCGCTGGCCCTGTCGGGCCTTCCGGTCCCGGCCGACTCGGCGCGGGTGCCTCTGTTCCAGGAGCTTCTGGCCGACATCGGCGACGAGCAGAGTCTGCAGCAAAGCCTTTCCACTTTTTCCGGCCACCTGCGCCAGCTGCTGCCGATGGTGGCGGAGGCAGGACCCGGCGTTCTGCTGCTGGTGGATGAGATTGGCGCCGGAACCGACCCCGAGGAAGGCGCGGCGCTGGCGGTGGGTCTCGTGGAGCACTTCCTGGCCCGCGGCGCCACCGTGATCGTGACCACGCACTTCGCCCGGCTGAAGCTTATGGCATACGAGACGCCCGGCCTGGCCGTGGCGCGGGTGGAATTTGATCGCGAGCGGCTGACGCCCACCTACCGGCTCGTGATGGGACAGGCGGGGGCGTCGGAGGCCCTCTATATCGCAGAACGTCTCGGACTGCCGCCCGCCCTGCTGGAACGCGCCCGCGAGCTGGTCGGCTCCGAATCGCATGACGTGCAGAAGATCCTGCTCCAAGTCCACGAGCTTGAGCGCGCGCTGCGCGAGCAGGTGGAGGAGAGCGCACGCGAGCGGGCATGGGCCGCCGCGGAGCGCGCCCGAGACGCGGAGGCACGCGCGGCCGAGGCGGAGCGGCGGCAGAAGGACTGGGAAATCACCCGGCGCCGCTGGCGCGACGAGCTGACCGAGATCCGGATGCGGGCGCGTCAGGCCATTGCGGCGGTGCGCGAGGCGGAGCGCGAGGAGCGGAGAGGGGCGGTCCGCGAGCTTCAGGCCGCGCTCGATGAAATTGACCGGCTGGAAGAGCCGCCAGCACCCGTGGGGCAGGTGCGCGAAACAACCGGCCCCGTGCCCGTGGTTGGCAATTATGTGCGCGGGGGCCTGCTGAACGAGGCAGGGCTCCTGGTGGCTATTGAGGGCGAAACCGGTGTGGTGGAGGCAGGGGCGCTGCGGCTCCGCATTCCCGTGCGCGATCTCTACCAGGTTGACGCACCGCGCCAGGCGCCCTCCCGGGTCCGGACAACCGTCCAGGCGGCATCCCCGGTGACCCTGGAATGCGATCTGCGCGGAATGACTGCCGCAGACGCGGTCGACGAGGTGGACCGCTACCTGGACCAGGCGCTGCGGTCCGGTGCTCCGTTTGTCCGCATCATCCATGGCAAGGGCACCGGGGCCCTCCGACGGGCCGTGCACGAGTTGCTGCGCGGACATCCGGCAGTCCAGGCCTGGCGGCTGGGAGAGGTGGGCGAGGGTGGGGACGGCGCCACCGTGGTGACGCTGCAGGGTCAGAGCTAGGA
>JBMFXK010000218.1:0-5462 GCA_049964315.1 Clostridia bacterium
ACGACTTCCCTGACGAGCCGTTTACCCCGATACGCTTCGGGGATGACGCCGGTCATCTCCAGGAAGGGGTGGTGCGCGGCATCGGCTTCTACGGCAATGCCATCGGCGTGCCGACGGTAGGCGGAGAGCTCGCCTACGGCGCCCCCTACCGCGGCAATCCGCTGGTCAACGTGCTTTGCGTCGGGATCCGCCGGCCTGGCTCCGGCATCTCCGCCCGGACCAGTCAGCCCGGTGACCGCATCATCCTGGTGGGTGCCGATACCGGCCGGGATGGCATCCACGGCGCCTCGCTTCTGGCCTCGCGGTCTTTTGCCCATGAGGAGGAGCAGACAGGAAGCCTGCGGCCCGCGGTGCAGGTGGGGGATCCGTTCACCGGCAAGATGGTGATGGAGGGGCTTCTCGCGGCATTGGCAACAGAGCGGGTGCATGCGGTCCAGGATCTGGGGGCGGCAGGCCTCTCGTCCGCGCTGGCCGAGATGGCCAGTCAGGGTGAGGTGGGGATGCGTGTGGAGATTGAACGCGTGCCCAGGCGCGAGGAAGGCATGACGGCCTATGAGGTCATGCTGTCGGAGACGCAGGAGCGCATGCTGCTGACGGCCGCGCCCGACGACATCCCCCAGCTGCTGGCGCTCCTATCCCGGCTCGAGGTGCAGGCCTGCGACATCGGCGAGGTGACGCACGACGGACGCCTCACGGTCCGGGAGCGGGAGCTGCTGCTGGCCGAGATTCCGGCCTCAATATTGACCGACGGGGCACCCCGGCGCGAGGCGCCGGCCGCACCTGATGCGGCTCCCGCGGCCCAGGCCTATGCGCCGGCCGGGAGGCTGACCCGCGAGGAGGGGCTGAGGGTTCTGGCGCATCGCGAGTGCCAGTCCAAGGCGCCGGTCTACCACCGTTACGACTACATGATCCAGACCCACACGGTAAAGGGCCCAGGGTCTGATGCCGCCGTTCTTCGCCTGGATGACGGCCGCGACGGCCTGGTCATTGCCGTGGATGGTCCCGGCCGCTATGCGGCCGGCAACGCCCGGGCCGGTGGTGCCCGCGCCGTACTGGAGGCGGTCGTCAACGTGACGGCCGAGGGTGGTGAGGTGCTGGGCCTCTCTGATGGCCTGAACCTCGGGAGTCCGGACGACCCGGCGGTCTACCACGATTTCGTGTCTCTGGTGGCCGGCATTGCGGAGGCATCCCGCGAGCTTGACGTCCCGGTCACAGGCGGGAACGTCTCGTTTTACAACCAAACCGGTGAGGCGGCGGTGTGGCCCACCGCCGTCATCGCGGCTGTGGGGCGGCACCCGGACCCGGCGGCGGCCCTTGATTTCGGCCGACTGCACGCGGGACAGTCACTGTACCTCCTGGGCGAACCGGAAGCGACGCTCGGGGCGACGATCTGGCGGCTGCAGGAGGGGGACGGAACCGTCGGGCCCACGGCCATGCCGGATTGGAGCGTCGCGCGGGCGGTGCTGGCGGCATTGTCGTCAGGGCAGGCGCGCAAGGTGGTCAGCGCGGCGCACGACGTGGCGGACGGGGGCCTCTTCGTCGCTTTGGCGGAGATGTGGCTGGCCCAGGAGGACCCCGGCCTCGGCCTTCACGTGACCGCGGATTCCCGTCTTTCGGCCCGTGTCGCGCTGTTCAACGAGGGGCCGTGCCAGATCGTGGTGGCCGTCGACGCCGCACTGGAACACGCCTGGGATGAGGTCCTGCAGGGTGCCGGCGCCCCCGCCCGGCGGCTTGGCAGTGTCTGTACCGACGCCTCCCTCACCATTGACACGACAGACGGCACATTTATTTACGGACGTGATGAACTGCAGCATGCGTATATGCCGGCGGAGCCGCTCCTCTGGGGAGGGATGGACGATGAGTGACGAGCTTCGCGAAGAGTGCGGCGTTTACGGGATCTTCCGTGACCCGGAGGCCCTTCGTCTGACCTACCAGGGGCTCTTCTCCCTCCAGCACCGCGGGCAGGAGGCTGCCGGACTCGCTTATCTGAAGGACGGCGACATCGTCCTGCACAAGGGTCCCGGACTTGTAACCGAGGCGCTCCGGCTCCGCGACCTGCCCCAGGGCGTCGACACCGCCATCGGTCATGTGCGCTACAGCACGCAGGGCCCGTCCACACCGGACAACGTCCAGCCCCTGCTGGCCCGGACGCGGTTTGGCCCGCTGGCCCTCGGCCACAACGGCAC
Source organism: Clostridia bacterium (assembly GCA_049964315.1). Classification (GTDB taxonomy): domain Bacteria; phylum Bacillota; class Sulfobacillia; order Sulfobacillales; family JAIMBI01; genus JAKATP01. Next base: position 2,187 of record JBMFXK010000218.1, read on the forward strand.
CCTCACCAATCAGCGGGTGTTGAAGGAGGAGCTGGAGGGTCACGGCGCAGTCTTCCAGAGTACCTCGGACAGCGAGGTGCTGGCCCACCTCATCGCCCATGCGGCGGCTCCTACCCTGACCGGCGCGGTGGAGGCGGCGGTGAGGAGGCTTGAGGGTGGGTTCGCCTATCTGGTGCTGACACGGAGCTCCATGCTGGGAGTGCGGGACCCGCACGGCATCCGCCCGCTGGTACTGGGGGAGCTTGGCGGCCATTTCATCCTGGCTTCGGAAACCTGCGCGCTCGACGCCACCGGCGGCCGCTTCATCCGAGAGGTTGAGCCGGGCGAGATGGTGGTGGTGGACGAGCATGGTGTCCAAAGCATCCGCCTGTGGGATGCGGCCGACCATCCGCCCGCCTTCTGCTCTTTTGAAATGGTGTACTTTGCGCGTCCCGACTCCGTATTCCGGGGAGTCGGCGTGCATGACGCGCGCCGCGCGCTGGGACGCGAACTGGCGCGGGAACATCCAGTGCAGGCCGACGTGGTGGTGGGGGTGCCCGACTCCAGCACGCCGGCCGCCATGGGCTACAGTGAAGTGGCGGGCATCCCGCTCGACCTGGGTCTGGTGAAGAATCGCTACGTGGGACGGACCTTTATCCAGCCGGAGGCTGGGATGCGCGAGAGCGGGGTGTCGGCCAAACTTTCAGCGGTGCGCTCAGTGGTGCGGGACCGCGACATCGTGCTGGTGGACGACTCCCTCGTGCGGGGCACTACCTCCCGCCACATCGTGCAGCTGCTCCGCCAGGCGGGGGCGAAGAGCGTCCACATGCGGATTGCCTCGCCGCCCTACCGCCGTCCCTGCCACTACGGCATCGACACGTCCCGCATCGAGGAGCTGGCCGCCGCACGCTGGGATGTGGAGGAGACGCGCCGCCGGGTGGGGGCCGACAGTCTGCAATACCTGTCTGAGGAGGGCCTGGAGCGGGCTCTGGGCCCTGGCGGATGGTGCATGGCCTGCTTCGGGCGGCCCTACCCGGTGCCTGTCGACGTGGAGACTGAGGAGAGTCATGCAGCGCGGCGCTGATGACCGGCTCCGCTACCGTGAGGCTGGCGTCGACGTGGCCGAAGGCGATCGCGCGGTTGGCCGCTATCGGGAGCTGGTGCGGGCCACCCGACCCGAGGTGGTGGGAGGGATTGGGGGATTCTACGGTGCCTTCCGGCTGGATGACCGGCACACGCTGGTGGCCAGCGCGGACGGGGCCGGCACCAAGGTCCTGCTGGCCGCCAAGCTTCGGCGTTATGACACCGTCGGCATCGACCTCGTGGCCATGAACGTGAACGACATCCTGACGGCGGGAGCCGAACCGCTCTTTTTCCTCGACTACCTCGCGGTGGGGAGACTGGACGCGGACGTGGCGGCCCGCATCGTCGCAGGGGTGGATGCGGGATGCGCGGAGGCCGGCTGTGCGCTGCTGGGCGGCGAGACGGCCGAGATGCCCGGCGTATACCGGCCCGAAGAGTGGGATCTGGCCGGATTTGCCGTCGGCCGGGTGGTCGCCGACCGTATCGAGCCGCCACCGGTAAGCGCCGGTCAGGCGGTGATAGGGGTGGCGTCGAGCGGCTTTCACGCCAACGGCTTTTCGCTGGTGCGCCGCATCCTGGACGAGACCGGGCTCGACCTGGAGACCAGGGCGCCTGGCGGCTCGACGTGGGGCGAGGCACTCCTCACCCCCACTCGGATTTACGTGAGGGCGGTCCTGTCCCTTATCCGTGAGGTTCCTGTCGCGGCGATGGCGCACATTACCGGGGGCGGGATTGGCGGGAACCTGGTGCGGGTGCTGGACGGGCTTGGAGCAGATCTCGACCCCCACGCCCTCGTGGTCCCGCCCGAGATGGAGGAGCTTCGGACCATGGGTGGCGTGAGTGAGGACGAGATGCGGCAGGTCTGGAACGCGGGAGTGGGGTTCTGCCTGGTGGTGCCGGAGGACGCTCGGGCTGCCGCGATCGACCGGCTTGCCGCGCTCGGCCATGCGGCCGCCGCCATGGGCCGGGTCACACGGGAACCCGGAGTGCGGTTTCAGTGAGGTGGGCGGCGCTGGTGGGAGGTACCGGCAGCAACTTGCGCGCCCTCATCGCGGCGGGATGCCCGATTGCGCTGGTGGTCAGTCACAGGCCCGGCGTGGGCGCCCTCGACATCGCGGACGCGGCCGGAATCCCCCATATCGTTCTGGACCCCCGCCAACATTCCGGGCGGGAGGCGTATGACGCCGCGCTGCTGGACGTGCTGCGGGAGGCAGACATCGAGGCCCTGGTGCTGGCGGGGTTTCTCCGGATCCTGACGGCTCCGGTGGTGCGGGCGTATGCGGGCCGCGCCGTGAACGTCCATCCCTCGCTGCTGCCGGCATTCCAGGGTCTTCACGCCGTACGACAGGCACTCGATTACGGAGTGCGCGTGACCGGGGTCACCGTTCACATCGTCGACGAAGGGCTCGATTCCGGCCCCATCATCTTTCAAGAGGCGCTGACGGTCCATCCCGACGACGACGAGGAGACCCTCTCCGAGCGCATTCACGCCATCGAGCACCGGCTCCTGCCGGCGGCCGTGCGCCTGCTCGACCAACAGCACCTCAGCGTCATCGGCCGTCAGGTATACATACGGGAGGAGTAGCATGCGCGCCCTCATCAGCACCCACGACAAGCGCGGACTGGACCGGATTGGACCGTGGCTCCATGAACAGGGTGTGGAGATCCTCGCCACCGGCGGCACCGCCCGGGCCCTGTCGGATCTGGGCCTGCCCGTGACGTCCACCGATGCGCTGACCGGGTTCCAGGAGCTTCTGGGGGGCCGGGTCAAAACGCTCCATCCTGCCCTTCACGCCGGCATCCTGGCACGGCCCGATGCGGCGGATCTAGCCGAGCTCGACGCCGCCGGCATCCCGCGCATCGACCTCGTCATCGTCAACCTGTACCCCTTTCGGGAGGCGTGGCTGGCGGGAGCCGATGCAGGGCGGGTCACCGAAGAAATTGATATTGGGGGGGTGGCCCTCATCCGGGCCGCCGCCAAGAACTGGGTGCGCACTGCGGTGCTGGTGGAGCCGGAGCAGTATGACGCCGTGATGGACAAGCCGGTGGGCGAATGGACTGAAGGCGATCGAAGACGCCTCGCTGCCCGCGCCTTCCGTCTGGTGGCCGCCTACGACGCCGACATCGCGGCCTACATGACCGACCGGGAGGGAGACCCCTTCCCCGAGCAGCTGACTCTGACCGCAGACCGGGTCGAGGTCCTGCGCTACGGTG
>JBMFXK010000219.1:0-5458 GCA_049964315.1 Clostridia bacterium
GCCGAATAATCCGGTAAAGGGGGCGGCCATGCGCGCGGTCACTTTTCAGGCCCCGGGTGAGGTCAGGGTGGAGACGGTCTCCGACCCGGTCCTGTGCGAGCCCACCGATGCTATAGTCCGCGTCACGCTCTCGGCCGTGTGCGGGTCGGACCTGCACATCTACCACGGTCGGTTTCCCCGCATCCCGCCGGGCGCCATCCTGGGACACGAGTTCCTGGGTCGGGTGGAGGAGGTGGGATCGGACGTTTCCCGGGTGAGCCCGGGGATGCGGGTCGTCGCCTCGTTCTTTTCCTGGTGCGGGACGTGCGCGGCCTGCCTGGCCGGGCAGATGAGTCAGTGCGAGCACCTGGAGACGTTCGGGTTCGGCCAGCTGGCGGGTGCGCAGGCGGAACGGGTACGGGTTCCCCGCGCCGACACCACCCTGGTCCCGGTGCCGGACGCACTTCCGGACGACGCGGCGGTCATGGCCGGAGACATCCTCTCGACCGCTTTCTTTTCGGCCGAGCGGGCGGGCATCCGCCCGGGCGACACGGTGGCGGTGGTGGGGGCGGGCCCGGTCGGGCTGCTGGCCATCCAGTGTGCGGCACTCTACAGTCCGGCCGCCATCCTGGCCCTGGAGCGGGTGGACGAACGCCTGCGTCTGGCCGCGTCCTTCGGAGCCCAACCGGTTCCCGCCGATGCGGATGCGACGGCGGCAGTGCGGTCCTATACGGCCGGCCAAGGTGTCTCCGCCGTCATCGAGGCGGTGGGGAGCCGGGAGAGCTTGAATCTGGCCATCGCCCTCGCCGCTCCGTTTGGAACCGTCTCGGCGGCGGGGGTGTTTGCGGAGCGCGACCTGCCGGTGGACATGGCGCGGCTGTTCAACCGCGACCTGACGCTTCGCTCCGGGCTGGGCAACGTGCCGGCCGTGATCGACCGGGTGATGGCCCTGACGGTGGCGGGGCGGCTCCAGCCGCAGCGCATCGTGAGCCATCGGATGCCGCTCCATGAGGCGGAGGAGGCTTATCGTCGCTTCGACCGGCGTGAGGCGCTCAAAATCTTGTTGCTGCCCTGAGCGCGCGAAGGGCGTCGGGGGTGGACGCGGCCGAGATGCGGGAGGATGTCACCATGCCCGGGCAGCTGGAATGCATGCGAGAGCTCACACCGGGGCTCTCGATCTGGCGTGTGCGGCACGGGCACTGGCAAGAGGGGGACGACTGGGATGCGGTCGTGACCACGACGATGGTGCAAGCGCGGGGAGAGGTGGCTCTCCTCGATCCTATTGCGCCTGAGGACGGCGCAGACGCCGTGTGGCGGCTGCTCGATAGGAGTCCGCCCACCATGGTCGTCCTCGTGAAAGCCGATCATGTGCGCGACGCTGACCTGTTTGCCCGGCGTTACGGCGCGCGCGTGTTTGGACCCGGCCTCTACGGGCGGGATGATCTGCCCACTGTACCGGTTCAACAAATCTACCCGGGGCTGCAGCTGCCGGGGGGCATGATGGCCCTGTCTGACGGACGCTGGGGACAGGAGACGCCGCTCTGGCTGCCGGATCACCGGACGCTCGTGTTTGCGGATGCCTTGACCGAACGCCGCGGACGGCTCCGGGTCTGGTCGACCCCATGGGACGAAGAGGGTCCGCTGCGCACGCTGAAAAGTCTCCTGCGGCTTCCCTTCGACCGCGTGATCATCTCGCACGGGGAACCGGTCCACGATCGGATTGCCTACATTCAGGCACTGGACGCACCACCGTGGACCACGCCGGTGCTGCGCGAGTGGGCGCGGCAGGTTCAGACCTACCGGGAGCTACTTGGTCTCGGCCCGTGGCGCGTTGACGAGGACGACTAAGGGCCGCGGACACCCCGAACCGGTGCACAGCCCAGATTGACCGTTCCGGTGGGCGGTGCCAATATTTCGGACATGAAAGCCGTGACCATTCCCCGCTTTGGCGGACCTGAGGTGTTGACGGTCGCAGAGCTCCCATCCCGGGAGCCGGGACCGGGCGAGGTGCGGATCCGGGTGCGGGCCGCCACGGTCAATCCCACCGATCTGGGGCTGCGCACCGGCGGCCGCTCCACGGCCCTGCCGTTCCCGTATATTCCGGGGATGGAAGCGGCGGGCACCATCGATGCCATCGGACCAGGCGTGGCCGGCCGCCAGATTGACGAGCCGGTCATGGCCATCGTGCTGCCCATGCGCCCCGAGGGAGGGGCGCAGCAGGAGCTGGTCGTAGTGCCCAACGACGCCGTGGCCCCCATCCCGGACGGGTGGAGTTATGTCGAAGCCGCCACCCTGCCGATGAACGGGCTCACGGTGCGGCGGGCTTTTGACCTGATGGGGCTCCCGGCCGGTGCAACCGTCGGCGTGACCGGGGCAGCCGGCGCGGTGGGCGGGTACGCCATCCAGATGGGCAAGGCGGAAGGCTACCGCATCGTCGCGGACGCCCGCATGGAGGACGTTCAGCTGATTCAGGAGCTGGGCGCCGACATCGTGGTGGAGAGAGGGTCGGCCGTGGGCTCGCAGATCCGCAATGCCGTGTCCGTGGGCGTTGATGGCCTGCTGGATGCGGCCGTGCAGGGGTCAGAGGTGTTGTCGGCCGTTCGCGACGGCGGCCAGGTGGCCGCGGTGCGCCTGTGGAACGGTGGCACCGAGCGCGGAATCACCATTCACCAGGTGGCCGTGACCCAGTATGCCACTAACCGCCGGGCCCTGGAGGATCTGGGGCGGCTGGCGGCGGCCGGCCTCATCACGCCGCGCGTTGCGGCCACTTTCGCCCCCGAGGATGCCGCCGAAGCGCACCGCCGTCTTGAGGCGGGCGGGGTGCGGGGCCGTCTGGTCATCGTATTCTCCCCCTGACGCCGGGCGCGCCCCGACGCCTCGACGACAGACGCTGCCGCTCGGGACGGAGTCGGATCGGGAGCCGTTCAGCGTGCCGGGGAATGGCCAGCGGCGCTCGGACAGCATCCCACTGACGCGTGCCCCGGACCGCCTGTGGGGGCTGTGGCAGCCGTCCTCGCCCTCGCCCGGTCTGAGCCCTTGATTGTGCGGCCCGACAGCGGCGAGCGCCAAAACGGCTTTACGCCCGTGTATGCTCTTCAAGGAAGCGGAGGGATGGACGTGCCGGAACGACACATCCTCGCCATTGGCGGGGGCAGTGAGGAGACGCGCAGCTACCGCGAGGCGCTCGACCGCTACACGCTTGATCTCACGGGGAAATCGCGGGCCCGGCTCGCATATCTCGGCACCGCCTCAGGTGACTGCGCGGATCGATTCAGCGAGATGAAGGATCGCTGGGCGGAGCTTGGCGTCGAAGCCACCCACATGTCCCTGTTCTCGCCCCACACCCGTGAGATTCGTCAATTCCTGCTGGACCAGGACATCATCTGGGTGAGCGGCGGCAACACCCGCAACCTGCTCGTACTCTGGCGCACCTGGGGTGTGGACGGCTATCTCAAAGAGGCGTGGGAGCGCGGCATCGTGCTGGCGGGCAGCTCGGCCGGAGGCTTGTGCTGGTTCGATTCCGGCGTCACCGACTCCTGGGGTCCGGGCTACGAGCCGCTCGAGTGTCTCGGCTGGCTCGGGGGGAGTTTCTGCCCGCACTGGGATGGGGAAGCGGAGCGCCAGCCGCGCTACAAGGGGCTGCTTCTGGACGGCACGCTGCCGGCGGGGTATGCGGTCGACGAGATGGTGGGCCTACACTACGTGGGGACCAGCATGACGCGAGTGGTGAGTGCGCGCCAGGGTGCCACCGCGTATCGCGCCTGGGTGCAGGACGGAGACGTGAAGCTCGATCCGCTCCCGGCCGATGTCCGGACCGCCTGACCTGGCAGTCCGGCCCTATCGTGCCGACGATCTCGCGCTCCTGCACCGCCTCATGCACGAGACGATCCATACCGTGAGTCTCCACGACTACACCCCGGCGCAGGTGGCGGCGTGGGCTCCCGATCCACAGTCGCCCCCCGGGGCGGCCCAGCGGGCGCGGCTGGCAGCGTCGCTGGATGCCAGCATCGCCTGCGTGGCCGATTGGGCCGGGAAGCCAGTCGGATTCGGCAATGTCACTCCGGCCGGCTTCATGGATTATCTCTACGTGCACCGGGAGTACCAAGGCAGGGGCGTCGCCAGCCGGCTCCTCACGTGCCTGGAAGCGGCGGCGCGGGGGGCCGGCGCCCGTCGGATGGACACGTATGCCAGTCTTACCCTGCGGCCGCTGCTGGAACGCCGCGGCTACCAGGTCCTCGAACGCCGCCGGGTGATGGTGGCGGGCGTGGCCATGGAGAACTTCTGGATGGTAAAAGGGCTTTCCCCAGGGACATAGGGCGCGATAGAGCGAAGGATCAGGCCAAGGCCTCCACCACGCGATATCCCCCGGGGATCCCTTGAACGCCGCCCCGTCGCCTCCGAGAGCCGTTGGGGAGCAGCGGGCCTTTCGCTGGTTCGTGCGGGAACTAGCTTGACACGCCACCTTTCGGCGGCGCATTCTTCAATTGGACACCAAACAGTGTCTCATTGGCGTCTCAGAGAGGAGGGCTACATGCGGGACGTGTTCAGCGCCATCGCCGATCCGACGCGGCGTCAACTGCTCGACGCACTGGCTGGGGCCGACGAGCTGCCCCTCCATGAGCTGGCCGCGAAGTTCCCGATGGGCCGGACCGGGGTGTCGAAACACCTCGCCATCCTCAAGGAGGCCGGCCTTGTCGAGGATCGCAAGGTGGGACGCGAATCCCGCTACCGCCTGAACGCTTCCGGGCTGCGGGCCGTTCAACAGTGGGTGTCATATTACCAGCGCTTTTGGGCGCAGCGGATCGACCGGCTGCGAGAGTTGCTGGAGGAGGAGCAGCAATGAGCGAGACCGTTTCCCTGGATTTTGAGTTAAGGAGCCGGATCGAACGGGTGTGGCACGCCTTGACCGATTCGGCGACCCTCTCCCAATGGACGCTGTTTGAGTCCAGGGATTTCCGGCCTATTGTCGGGCACAAGTGTCAGTTTGTCAGCCCGGCCAGTCCCGGCTGGGATGGACTTATCGAGTGCGAGGTGCTGGAGGTCGACGCACCGCATCGGCTCTCCTACACCTGGGTGGGGGGCCCGGAGAATCTGGTGGTGCACACCATACTCACCTGGACCCTGACGGAGACCGAGCCCGGGCTGACGCGGCTCCACCTGGAGCAGAGCGGCTTCGACCCGAGTGCCCAGCAGGCCATCGGCGGCGCCCGGTACGGTTGGAATCTCATGCTGGAACAGCTGCGGACCCGCCTGGTCTCGGACCAGTAGAATGACAAGAGAGGATCCGACGATGAAGAGCACGCCGAGGAGCGCCAAGCGCACGGCCTCAGACAGCCAGGCGGATGAGGAATGGACCGCCGAGGAACGTGCCGCGGTGCAGGAGCGGGTCAAAGAGATGAAGGCGGCCAGAAAGCGCAGCGCCCGTGGTGAGGAGCCGGATGCGGACAGCGAGGTGCTCGCCAAGATTGCGGAGATGAAG
>JBMFXK010000220.1:0-5458 GCA_049964315.1 Clostridia bacterium
CTGGAAACGGCGGATCTGTCGGTTTCCTACCACAACCAGGTTGCCCTCCGGGGCGTGACCCTCTCGGTACCCACCGGGACGGTCATGGCCGTCATCGGCCCCAGCGGCTGCGGCAAGTCCACCCTGCTGCGGGTAATGAATCGGCTGGCCGAACGCTCGCCCGGCGCGCGCGTCACCGGGGCCGTCTACCTGCATGGCGAGAACATCCTGGCTGCCAAGACCGATGTCGCCTTCCTGCGCCGGCGGGTGGGCATGGTGTTCCAGCACCCGAACCCGTTTCCGTTCAGCATCTTTGACAACGTGGCGTACGGGCCGCGGCTCTTCGGGGAGCGCCGGCACGAAACCCTGCGGGACCTCGTGGAGGCGAGCCTGCGGCAGGCCAATCTATGGGACGAGGTGCGCGGCAAGCTCAGACGGCCGGCCCTGTCCCTCTCCGGCGGACAGCAGCAGCGCTTGTGCCTGGCACGGGCGCTGGCGGTCGGACCCGAGGTGCTGCTGATGGACGAACCCACCGCCTCCCTGGACCCTGTCTCCACCGCGCGCACCGAAGAGCTTATCGACCAGCTGAAGAGCCGCTACACCATCGTGCTGGTGACCCACAACCTGCAGCAGGCGGCGCGTGTCTCTGACTTCACGGCCTTTCTGGATAGGGGCATCCTGGTGGAGACCGGTCCCACGCCGGTCATCTTCACCGCCCCCCGCGAGAGGCGGACCGAGGACTATCTCACCGGACGTCTGGAGGGCTAGGAGTGGCGCGCGAACAGTTTCACACCCAGCTGGCCAGCCTGGAGCAGGAACTGCTCCGGATGGGGGCGATGGTCGAGGAGCAGATTGCGCGCGCCGTCCAGTCGCTGTCTGACCGGGATCTCGCCCTGGCCGAGGACGTGATCCTGGGCGATGACCTGGTGGACGCGCTGGAGATGGAGATTGAGCGTCACTGCCTGACGCTGTTGGCCCTGCAGCAGCCCATGGCGGGGGATCTGCGGACCGTGTCCACTGCGCTCAAGATCATCACCGACCTGGAGCGAATGGCCGACCACGCCACCGACATCGCCAAGATTACGCGCGAGATTGGCCAGGAGCCGCTGGTCAAGCCGCTTGTCGACATTCCCCGGATGGCAACCGTCGCCGCCTATATGGTGCGGTCCGCCCTGAACGCCTACGTGGCCCGGGACGTGGAAATGGCGCTGCTCGTCATCCGCATGGACGACGAGGTGGACCACCTGTACGGTCAGATCTTCACGGATTTGCTGGACCTGATGCGCGAGCGGCCGGACACTGTCTTTCAAGCCAGCCACCTCCTGTTCGTGGCCAATAACCTTGAACGCATTGCCGACCATGCCACCAATCTCGGAGAATGGGTGAGCTACATGGTGACCGGACGGCGCAAGGTGCCCACCGTCTGATGGCGATCGTGGCAAATGCCTGCGGAATGGGAACATTCCGGGGAGTTTAAGGCCTGGGGCCAGCGGGCGAAGGTAAAATAAGGACAGGCGACACCGAACATACGGGGAGGCAATCTGGTGGCTAAGATACGGGTTGGCATGAACGGGTTCGGCGCCATCGGCCGCCGCTACTTTCGCATTGCAGACGGTCGCGACGACCTTGAGATCGTGGCGATCAACGCTCTCGAGGATCCCGCCACCTGCGCCCATCTCCTGAAGTACGACAGCAACTACGGAGTCTGGGCCCACGATGTCGCGCCGGCGGCCAACGGGATCCGCGTCGACGGCCGCACCATCGCCCATTCCAGCATCCGGGACGCGGCCGAGATCCCGTGGGGTGCGCTGGGCGTGGACGTGGTGGTTGACTGCACCGGTGTGTACACCGACGGTGACCGGGCGCGGGCGCACCTCAGCGCTGGTGCCAAGAAGGTCATCATCTCCGCGCCTGCCGAACATGAAGACATCACCATCGTCCTCGGCGTCAATGAAAAGGACTACCGCCCGTCTGAGCACCACATCATCTCAAACGCCAGCTGCACCACGAACTGTCTGGCTCCGGTGGCCAAAGTCCTGGACGACACCTTCGGCATCGAGCACGGCACCATGACGACCGCCCACTCTTACACGCAGGACCAGCGCCTGCTGGATTTTCCGCACAAGGATCCGCGGCGGGCCCGGGCCGCTGCGGAAAACATCATTCCCACCACCACGGGCGCCGCCAAGGCCATTTACCGCGTCCTGCCGCAGCTGCAGGGCCGGATGGACGGGGTGTCGCTGCGGGTGCCGACTCCGGTGGTCTCCATCATCGACCTGGCTTTCACCACGAAACGCCCCATCACGGCGGAGTCCGTCAACGAGGCGTTTGTGGAGGCGTCCCGGGGGCCGCTCGGCCACTACCTGGGCGTAACCAAGGAGCCACTGGTGTCGAGCGACTTTCGCGGCGATCCGCGCTCCTCGATTGTGGACCTGCCGCTCACGATGGTGGTAGGACCGCTCGGCAAGGTGATGGCCTGGTACGACAACGAGTGGGGCTACTCGAATCGGCTGGTGGAACTGACCGAGTTCGTGGGCGCCCCGGGTCTTTAGCATGGCTCTCCGACAGATGGACAGCCTCCCCATCACGGAAGGCACCCGGGCCTTGGTGCGCGTGGACTATAACGTGCCGCTCGGCGATGACGGGCAGGTCACAGACGACACCCGCATCCGGGAGAGCCTGCCGACCATCGAGCACCTGCGCGGCCGCGGAGCCCGGGTCATCCTGATGAGCCATCTTGGCCGTCCGAAAGGCAGGCCGGATCCCCGGCTGTCGCTGAAACCCGTGGCCGCGCGCCTTCAGGAGCTCCTCCAGGCACCGGTGGCCTTCTCTCCGGTTACGGTGGGCCAAGAGGCACTCCGCGCCGTGTCCGAGGTGCCCGCCGGCGGCGTCCTGCTGCTTGAGAACCTGCGCTTTGATGCGCGTGAAGAGAAGAACGATGCCGGGTTTGCCCGCGAACTGGCCGAGCTGGCCGACGTCTATGTGAACGACGCGTTTGGCTCGGCGCACCGGGCCCATGCCAGCACCGAGGCGGTGGCGCATCTCCTGCCGTCGGCGGCAGGCGAGCTGATGACCCGGGAGCTGTGGGCCCTGGACGAAATCCTCGGGCATCCGGACCACCCGTACTGGGTGGTGGTGGGCGGCGCCAAGGTGTCGGATAAGATCGGACTCCTGCGGGCGCTTCTGCCGCGTGCCGACGGCATGGTGGTGGGCGGCGGGATGGCCAACACCTTTCTGGCCGCGACGGGCCGCGACATGGGGGCGTCCCGAGTGGAGGCGGAGGCGGTAAGGGAGGCCGGGAACCTGCTGCAGGAGGCGGAACGGCTGCACTGCCCCATCCTGCTGCCCGTCGACGTCGTCGCCGCGGCGGCCTTCGCCGCGGATGCGGAAAGCCGGGTCAGCGGCGTGGACGCGCTGCTGGCGGCGGAGATGGCACTTGATATCGGGCCGAAGACCGTCGACGCCATCGCAAAGGCGCTCACGGACGCCCGCACCGTGTTCTGGAACGGACCCATGGGCGTCTTCGAGTGGGAGCGCTTCCGCCATGGCACCGACGCGGTGGCCCGCATCCTGGCCGGCCTCGACGCCCGCGTGGTGGTCGGGGGCGGGGACTCGGTCGCGGCCGTCAACCAGACCGGACTCGCCGATCGTCTGACCCACATCTCGACCGGCGGCGGCGCCGCGCTGGAGTTTCTGGAAGGCCGGGATCTCCCGGGGGTAGAGGCGCTGGGGGTGGACGATGATTAGACGGCGGCTCGTGGTTGCGAATTGGAAGATGTACAAGACGGTGGCCCAATCGGTGGCCTACGCGCGCGAAGTGTGCCGCCGCCTGGAGCAGGAACCGGTCCCGCCCGCGGTGGAGATGGTGGTGGCCCCCACGTACCCGGCTCTCGCGCCGGTGGCGGCCCGGCTGCAGGCCGTCGGCGTGGCCGCCGCGGCCCAGAACCTCGATCCGGGCCGGGAAGGCGCCCTGACGGGCGCCGTTTCCGCTTACCTCCTGTGGGAGGCCGGGGCCCGTTACGTGATTGTCGGCCACTCGGAGCGGCGCCAGATGTTCCAGGAGACCGATCTCATGGTGGCGGAAAAAGTGGGAGCCGCGCTGTCGGCCCGCCTCACACCGATCTTGTGCGTGGGGGAGTCTCATGTCGAGAGGGAACGGGGCGAGACCGAGTCCGTCATCGGCCGCCAACTGGCGGCGGTGTTTGGCGATCTGCCAGCACCGGCGCCGGAACTGGTGGTCGCCTACGAGCCCATCTGGGCCATCGGCACGGGCGTGGTGGCGGAGCCCGGCGAAACGAACCGGGTGGCGGCCCTCATCCGGAGCCTGGCGGAGAAGGCCTGGCCGGGGGCAGGACAGAGCGTCCGAGTGCTGTACGGCGGCAGCGTCAATCCCCGCAACGTGCGGGACATCTTCGGCCAGGGAGACATTGACGGCACCTTGATTGGGAGTGCATCCCTGCGGGTGGACGACTTTCTCGCCATGGCCCGGGCCGGTGCGGAGACGGGGGATTAGTGTGTCCAGGCGACCGACGGTTCTGGTGGTCATGGACGGATGGGGAATGCGGGAAGACACCGCGGACAACGCCATCACGCGGGCGCCGGCCCGCCATTTTGATGAACTCTGGCGTGACTGGCCGCACACCACCCTAAAGGCCCACGGCGAGGCGGTCGGGCTCATTGCCGGCCAGATGGGCGACTCCAACGTGGGTCATCTGACCCTCGGCGCCGGCCGGGTGGTGTACCAGAATCTGGCCCGTGTCTTTCGTGCCATCCAGGACGGCACCCTTTCGACCAGCCCCGTACTTCGCACCGCGTTTGAGGCCGCCGCCACAGGCCGGCTGCACTTCTTCGGGCTGCTGTCGAACGGCGGTGTCCACAGTCATCAGACACACCTCTTCGAGCTCCTGCGGCTGGCGCGGCGGGCGGGCGTCGACGACATCGCCCTCCACCTGGCCCTGGACGGCCGGGACGTTCCGCCGGAGAGCGCCCTCACCTACCTCGGCGATCTGGCCGATGTGCTCGGGAAGCTCGGCGGCCGCATCCGGGTCGCCACCATCATGGGCCGTTATTACGCGATGGACCGGGACAACCGCTGGGAGCGGACCGAGAAGGCTTACCGGGCGATGGTGGAGGGAGTCGGACCTCGCGCCCGGAGCGCCCCTGAGGTCGTCGCCGACAGTTACCACCGGTCGGTGTCGGACGAGTTCGTGCTGCCGACGGTCCTGGTGGACGAGCAGGATGACCCCGTCGGCCTCATCCGGCCGCAAGACACTGTCTTCATCTTTAACTTCCGCGCTGATCGGGTGCGCCAGATGCTGCACGCTCTGGGTGATCCCGCCTTTGACCGCTTCGCACGCCCCATGGCGCAGGTCCGCTTCCTTGGCGGGCTCACCCTCTATGACGAGAACTTCCCGGTACCGCATGTGTTTGAGCCTCCGTCCGTGCCCGACAACCTGGCCGAGTGGCTTTCCAAACGGGG
>JBMFXK010000221.1:0-5416 GCA_049964315.1 Clostridia bacterium
CGTACCCGTTTGCCTGTGAATGCGGGCGATCAGGCTGTGACCGCGTGTGGCCGGCCACGCCTGATGCGTAAGAGGCACGCACCCGCAAGGGTCGCCTCACCGTGCACGAGGACACCGGGTTCTAGTCCGCGCTTTGCATGACGGCCCTCATGGCGTGGCATTTCGACGCGGAGCAGTGGATCCCCTGAGTCGCCTCCCGCCGCGGTCACCCGGGCTTATGCGGAGACCCTGCCTCGTCCCGGCAACCCGAGCTTCGCTATCGCACCACCCCATGTGCCGCTCCTTGATCCGCCGTGAGCGTGCCGGCTCCAGAGGCTCAGTGGCAACAACGTACGGGCGTGGCCATTCGTCAAGTCCGGAGGTCCCCTCGGTGCTGGGAGGTGGGTCAGACTCGTGCCATGCAGCCAAGTCGGTTCACGTCTATCCAACCCGGTTCGGCGGATTGGTCAGGGCAAGAGAGAGGGCCTCTCCGCGAACGGGGTAGAGGCCCAACGGACGACAGAACGGATCAGTAGACGGTGATCACGTAGTCAAACGTGCAGGTGGCTGACGAACCAGAGGTAAACCGCGTCCAGATGCTGGCGTCGATCAGCTGGCCGTTGCTGTGGGCAAGGATATTCACGTGGTTGGGGCTGGTGGCTATGGTTCCATACAGGGTGGACGACCCATTTTGAAAGACTGTCCCGGCCGAGTCCTGGTCATAGATCCAGTCTTGGCCGTACGTGTACACGCGACTCCCGGTGGCACTATACTGGTTGTTGAAACAGACCCCCCCTATGTAAAAGTTGCCTGACGACCAGATGGTGATGTTGCCCTCAGAATTGCCGGACGTGGCGCTGCCGGTGACCTCACCGGCGTAATAGGGAGCCCCTGGACCGGTGGGTCCCATGGGTCCGGTGGGCCCCTGGGGCCCGGTAGCACCTGTCGGTCCTTGGGGCCCCGTCGCCCCGGTCGCACCCGTAGGACCGATGGGCCCCTGAGGTCCGCTCGGGCCCATGGGTCCCTGCAGTCCCATCGGTCCGGTGGCACCCGTAGGTCCGGTAGGGCCTTGAGGTCCGCTCGGACCTATGGGTCCCTGCAGTCCCGTCGCTCCGGTAGCACCCGTAGGTCCGGTAGGCCCCGTGGGTCCCGTGGGTCCCATTATGTTCCACGACACCAGCGACGTGCCCGGACTGCAGGTAGGAACATAGAGCGAGATGTCGCCGATCTTTCCCTTTTGGTTGGAACACCCGTAAATCGTCGTGGCGGACGCTGAAGATCCCTGCGCCATCACCACTGCGGACCCGGCTACTAACAACCCTCCCGCTAATACGGCGAGCGGCAGAGCCTTGCGAGAGAAACCTGCCATGCCCTTTGTTCCTTTCTGGACACCCGTTGTGGAAGCCTCACTTGTCGAACGTAGTCGGATTTTAAGGCAGTGAAACCCCGCGAAGTTCGCCTAAGAGAACCTGGACCGAGTTCGAGACCGACATTGAGACCGTGTGCGGCGCCATCTTCGCGGCGGGCATCCCACTCCTGGCGACCCGGGGCCCCTCGCCGCGAGGCCGATAACCCTGACTGTGCGGCCGTGACCAGATCACGGTCTCGCGAAGCGACACATTATGAAGGTGGAAGGCTGAGGCCGCCCATTGGGATGAACCCATCCTTCTGGCAAGGGAATGTGGCGGATGGTGGCCGCCCTACACTCCAGCTGCTGGTGCGGCGGGAGATCGGCAGGGCGGCGCGCCTGAGGTTCACCGATGTCCATGGGTACCGCTATCAGTTGACGTTCCCCAACTACCCGAGTCGGGGTCACGCCTTACTGGAAGTGCACCGCAGGCGTGGCGTGTGAGCATGCTCGTCGCGATCTGCAGGCGGCCGGGCTGGTGCAGCTGCCTTCGGGAGATTTGACTGAAAGGGCCCGTGACTGGCCGCGGTCCTTGTCGGTGGGGATCTGCGCGTGGATGCCAGGGGGCTCCTCCCAGACTCCCGACACACGGTGGTCCGCATTCCGATGTGGTGTCGCCCTTTCATGCCACGGACGGCTCATCCGGTACGCCCGCCGCATGTGGTCCGGCGTGCAGAGCGTGGCTGCGGATACAGATCCTGTTGAGGGCTTTCACGCGGGTGGGCGCTCCCCGGTACTCCCTCGTCGGTCTCGCCACCCTGTCTCTCCCTACCGGCCCCACGCCCGGCAGCCCGTCTTGACGATGGCACGCAGGCTGACCCGACGATCTCTCCCCAGGGGCCCTTCCATCACCCCGCTCGCCTGACGTCGATGACTCAGTCCCGGGAAACCGGCGCTGACCTCATACGCCTCCTGCGCCGTCTGCGGACAAGTTGGGTCGGACGCCGCCATCGCGCTCATCGTGCCGCCATTCTCTCCGCGGCCGGGCGCAATCCGTCCCGCTGGTGGCCTGACTCCCCGTTCTGCCTGGCAGGCGACTCGACCCACCATAGAGACGATGGCGGGATGCCCGCTCGAGGGCCCAACCTGTCCCTTTTCAGGAAGGTCTTTCCGCTTGCCGTGTCGCATTGGGGGAGTATCGGATCTCGTGAGGAGGCAGCCAGGATGCGAAAGATTGACGTGCACACCCACTTTTATCCGAGCGGTTACCTCGACCGGCTGAACACGGTGGAAGACATGGAGATACGGGTGGATCCGAGTGGCCGCCGCACCATCTACGAGCATGGCGCCCGCGTGGTGACCCTCACGCCCCCGATGGAGGATATCGAGCTCCGGCTGCAGGAGATGGATCGGGTCGGCATGGACGTGGCCCTCTTGTCCGTGTCCATTCCGAATGTGTACTTCGCCTCGGCCGAGGCTGCTCCGGCCCTCTGCCGCGATGCCAACGAGGGCCTCCTTGAGATATGCCGGCGTGCGCCCGAGCGCCTGAAGGCGTTTGCCAGCGTCCCCCTCCAGAATCCGGAGCGGGCCGTGCAGGAGCTGGAATGGGCATACGGCAAGGGCATGCTCGGGATCATTCTCGGCAGCAACATCCGGGGCCGCTCGCTCATCGACCCGGCCTGGAATCCCTTCTGGGAGTACTGCAACCAGAAGCACACGGTCATCTTCATGCACCCCATGTCTCCCATGGATGGAAGTCTCTACGAGCGCTACGCCCTGGCCCCGCTGCTTGGCTTCATCAACGACACCAACGTGGCCGTCTCGAGCCTCATCTTCGATGGCTTCTTTGACCGCTACCCCAACATCCGGCTCATCGTGCCGCACCTGGGCGCGTCGCTCCCGTACCTCGCGGCGCGGCTGGACAATGGCTTCCGGGCCTACCCGGAGTGCCGCGAGCATATCTCGGATCTCCCCAGCACCTATCTGACGCGGCTCTACTTCGACACCGTCTCGTTCCACGTCCCCGCCATCCAGTGCGCCATCGACACCGTCGGTATCGACCGCCTGGTGCTCGGCAGCGATTGGCCCCACGTCATCGGAGACATGGAAGGGACCATCCGGAGCGTGAACGAGCTGCCGGTGGACCAGGCCGCCAAAGACGCCATCTTCGGCGGCAACGTGGAGAAGATGCTGGGCTGGTCATAAGCACGAGCCGGACCGTACCCTAATGCGCGGCCGGGGGCGTCGGATCCCCCGGCCGTTTGCCGCTCCCGAGAATGGCCCGCATGCGGCGGACGCGTTGAAGCACGGTCGATGCCCCCCGGTGCGGCGAGGAGCAGGGGGCGCGGGCATCGCCGCCGCTGCCGGGTGGGCTTCTCCCGCGTCTGCCGAGGCAAATACGTCGGATTCCTGACCCTGCACCGCCCACTTGCTGCGGACGCTCCCGCGACCCGATATGCCCACGCTCCGTCACGCCCCGGCAGAGAGATCCAGGGGCATCAGCCACTCGAGATGCGGTCGTGCCCGCTCGTTTCGCTGATGGGAATATGGAGCGGCCGAGCGCTTGCGTCGGTAGAACCTCAACACCATGATGGGTCCAAAGGAGAAGGGCAGCATGAACCGCCGCATGACCCTGATAGGGGTTCCCGTCTTGGCGATCCTCCTGGCCGCGGCCGCCGTCTTCGTCTGGCGCCCGTGGGCTGTTCCCTACGGCGACCAGGCGGCGTGTCGGGCCGCGCTGAACAACCACCAGCCGGGGCAGCCGGTCTGTATCACGTGGGCCCAGGCCGAGAAGCGGTACCCGACCTGGATCCGGCAGCCCACCTGGCTGCCGTCCGGCGTGGTCTACCAGGTTCTGTGGATGTCCACGTCCGTCCCGCATGTGACAATGCCCGGCCAGGTGGAGGTCGATTACCAGCTGCGGCACCACGCCTGGATTCAAGTCTACGAAACCGCGGGCAGACTCCAGCAGGCGTTCCGGGACCGGTTGAACGGGTTCCCGGTCGCCACGAAAGGTTGGATGGTCCACGATCCAGGACAGGCACCGGACCATCTGAAGCAGATCGCGTTTAACGCCGCGCACGCGAGCTTCGTGGTGTTGGGGATGGACGTATCCTGGACCGACATGAACCGGGTGGCTGCGACCCTCTTGCCGTAAAAGGAGCGGCACCCTTCGAGGCCGATGCATCCCGGCCCGAGTGCCACTCAGCCGTTGCCCTGATGAGCCGCATGGGACTCGGAAGTCGCTGCGAGCAGTGTCGTGGTGGTCTGGCCGTTGTACAGGGGCAGCGTCTGTACGCGGTGAAGTTGTGCCCCGCTACGGCAGTAGAGCAGCCGTCGCCGTTTCCCACCAGCAAGCCACACCAAGGCGACTCCGTCACTGAGCTCAGGTACATCCAAAGAATCTCCGGCTTTGAACGTGGCAAAGAAAATGGGCGTGCGTAGCCATAAGGGTGCTGGGGAGGGTTGTCGATCCATGGCACGATGGGTGGGAAAGGAGCGGGGAGCCACGAGCACTCACCGACCCGATGTAGGAGATGCGCTTCCTCACTAAACCCTCGGACGGTTGCCCTCACATATCGTCCCGACTGAAACGATCTCCTGCGACGTCCGTTCCTGTGGCCGACACCTGTTACCGCGGCGTTTTTTGCCATAGCCCCCGGGAAGATCACGTCACCGGCGATCGACGGAAGGCACACGGAACCTCTTGCCCCGTTTGACGATCCAACTCGGGGTACGGGAGTCCAGCGCGAAAGGTCACCGATGAACTCCGCATGGCGGCGGATCCTGCCACAGCGGGGTGAGCCTGACGCGGTGGTGTGACGACCCAGGTATCGGATAGGTCGTCAAGCAGCAGCCGTTCCAGGAAGTGCCGCGTTCGATGCACACGTCCACCAAGGTCCACCACCCCCCACCCGGCCCAGGAGGCCAAACTGGTCTGGTGAAGGCAACCCTCGCCGCTCACAGCAACTGCTCCCATTGCCGGGACGCCCTTCGGATTTCCGTGGGGTCCCTCCTCACTGACGGCTGCGGGGAGGGGTCCGATCGCGGCGGCCACTGTCCCGAAACCGGACCGATTTGCGGCAGCCG
>JBMFXK010000222.1:0-5413 GCA_049964315.1 Clostridia bacterium
GGCCAGTCTGTCCGCGAGCCGGGGACCTTCTCGCCCGGATGGATTCTACGAAGGTACGTTTGCGCTCCAGGATCCCGTGTTCGGGCACGAACACGGGCACCGGGCGGCCCGGGAAGCAGGCCCCCCGGTGCCCTGGCGCATTTTGGGGTGGACTAGCTCCGGGCAGCAGAGGCATAACGCACTGCCGATCTGGGAGAAACCTGCCGCAGGCGGATGCAGGCATGCTCGGGTCCGCCGCTAAGAGCGGGCAGGCCGGTCCCATGCGGAAGCGTCTCTCTACATCGCTGGCCGCACGCACCGGGCTGGATCCGTCCCGAGTGGTGGACAAGGTTTCCATCCCCGTCTTGGGGTGACCCCGGACGTCCTTAGATGAAATACGCGGGCGCAGCGCGATCCAATCCTCCCGCCATTGATCGGGGTCATGCGAGAAGATCGGACGGTAGCCCTCCGCGGTGAGCTCCTTCAAGCGAACGGAGCGCCTTGAGGCCGAGGGGTCCACCGCCGCTCCGATATGGCCAGGGTCAAAGAGGCCCGATCGGTAGACGGCGTCCGAGGTCTAAAGAAGACGCGTCGTCGCCAGGTCCACCAGCAGCGACTGATGCCCTGGCGTCGCGATCAGCTTGAGGCCCGGGGCCCACTCGGTGTCACCGTCCAGGATCCGCACGCGACCGGATCGCGGACGCCAGGCGGGATCCGGATAATGGTCAGCGGCATCGGAAGCATCGGCCGCTTCCCATTCCACACGCTGGATCCAGAACTCCCCCTTCGGAAAGTCGGCATTTCCCCCCGCATGGTCGAAGTGCAGGTGGGAAATCGCCACCTGGGCGACATCCCCGGCATGGAATCCGAGCTCTTTAAGGCACTCCGCGATATAGTCGGCCGGGAGCAGGCGCGGCTGCAATACGGTCACCTCGTCGCCGAGAATGGATCGCGGATCCCGGGGGTGAGCTCTCTCGAACATCCCGTGTCAAACAGCAAAAGCCAACCCTCGCCGGTCTCGGTCAGGCAGCTGTACACCGGCGCCGCGACCCGAACGCCACTCTCGTCGTCACGCACGAAGGCGTCCGTCCGAGCATCGAATCAGCCGACCCGGATAACCCAGAACCGCACCGCCCCATCATATCCCCGTGTTCGAGTCCGCCGTCAAAGACTCTAGCACCACCACGGCCAAGCCACTCTGCGCGCGTTTGCGTCAGACTTAAACGGCCCGCACCACCGGCAGGATGCCAAGAGTAGGCTTGGCGGCCACTTCCGGCACTGACGTGCTGCCATGTGGTGAAGGGCGGTTTCCTCGTCGAAGCGCTGAGGCCAGACCTGGTCGTAAGGGGCCACAACGACGCCCATGGTACCTCACCGGAGGCTGTTTTACCGTGTGGCTGCGTCCCGTCGTCCCACACAAGATACAATTCGGGAAAGACCCAGCTCGACTAGTCGTCTGCCCCTCCCGGGTGAACTGCACAGGGAAAAACGACCCGACAGGCAAGGAGGAAAGTCGTGACGTCCGACGTTAGGGCCCGGCCGGGAGTGATGCACCCGGATGTGCGAGTGGCCGAGACGCTCCCATCGGCATGGTACACGGACCCGGCCTATTTGAGCCGGGAGCAGCAGCGCGTATTCGGAACCTCGTGGCAGCTGGCCGCCCGGGCAGCCGATGTTGCCGCCCCCGGTCAGTACGTGACGGTGGAAGTGGCGGATGAGCCGCTCATCGTGGTACGCGACCAGAACGGTGTCCTCCGGGCCTTCTACAATGTCTGTCGACACCGCGCCGGAGCCGTGGCGGTTGGGGCGGGAATCCGCAAGGCTTTCTCGTGCACCTATCACGGCTGGACCTACGGACTGGATGGGCGTCTCTTGAGCGCGCGCGAGACGGAGGGTACAGACAATTTCGACATGGCGCAGTTCTGCCTGGCCCCGGTCCGGGCCGACGTGTGGGGCCCGTTCGTCTTCGTCAACCTTGACCCGAAGGCGGCAAGCCTGGGCGCGCGTTTTCGCCCTGTGGACGCGGACATCGAAGCGGCCGGCTTCGACCTGTCACGGGTGGAGCCAAGAGTCCGCCGCGACTATGAGATTGCCTGCAACTGGAAAGTGTACGTGGACAACTATCTCGAGGGATACCACATCCCCATCGTCCACCCCGGCCTCTTCCGCGAGCTTGACTACGAGCAGTACGAGGTGCGAACTTACACCGATTACTCGAAACAGTTTGCGCCCGTGCGCAAGACGGCCCGCGACAGCGGCGGCCGTTATGATGCAGGCGACGAGGCTCTCTATTACTGGCTGTGGCCCAACCTGATGCTGAACCTGTATCCGGACAACCTCTCCACCAACCTCATTCTCCCCCTCGGCCCCGACCGGACGCTCACCATCTTCGAATGGTACTTTTCGCCCGAGGCCAGCGACGGACAGGTGGACGACGCGGTGGCCTTTTCGGACCAGATCCAGCAGGAAGACATCGTCGTGTGTGAGACCGTTCAGAAGGGCCTGCGGTCGCGGAGCTATGACCGGGGACGGTTCGTCGCCCGCCGAGAAAATGGGGTCCACCACTTCCATCAGCTGGTGGAAGACGCCCTCCTTGGGTGAGGCGTCCGCCCATGGCGGCCGACCGGTCGTGTCGGTCATCATCCCCAGCATCCGCGCAGATCGCGTAGAGCAGGCATTGGCCAGCGTGGCCCGGCAGACCTGGACCGGGCCGCTCGAGGCGGTGGTGATTCACGACGGCGGACCCCCGCTTGTGCTGGATCGCTGGCCATTTGGGGTCGTGTCGCTGGGAGGGCTCGCACGCACCGGCCCCGCCGTCGCTCGCAACCGCGCCGTGGAGGCCTCCGCCGGACGCATCCTGGCCTTTCTGGACGACGATGACGAGTGGTGTCCCGATCATCTCACCCTCACCGTTCCGGCCGCCGAGCAGACCGGCGGTCTGGTCTTCACGCACGCCATCGTGGAGAACGTGGACGAGGGCTGGCAGCGGCCGCTGCGGCTTTCCTTTCAGCCGGCGCTGCTGCGGAGGACCAACCCCGTCATCCTCTCGTCTCTGGTCATGACCAGGGCCGCGTTTGCATCCGTGGGCGGCTTCGCAGCAGATCTCCCGCGTTACGAAGACTGGGATCTGCTGCTCCGATGCCAGGCGCACGGGATACCGTTCACACAGGTGCCGCAGGCGACCATTCGGTATCGGTTCTCGCACCGGTCCACCTCGGCCGATCACGCGCGGATGGCCGAAGTGTTTGCGCTCTTTTCCGCCCGGCATGGGCTGCACGGGCTGCCGGTGACCAACTTTGCCCGCATGGCCGTCGAGGGAGTTCCCGACGGCTAAGCAGCCGGCCAGCGGCGCCATGGAAAGCCCTGCGCAGCTGGTCATGGGGCGGGGTGTGGGGCCGGCGTGCGAGGGCGTACCCCGCGGGTGGACCACGCCCCGGGTTTCGCCCCCAGCGAGGGATTAAATCCCCTGACGCAAGGGGCGTCGATGTCGAAGGATCCGGCGTGCTCCCGTGAGGAGGTGGGAACGTCTATGGTCTCGCGCGAGGCTGACGACTGTCCTGAGTGATAAGTTTGCCATCTATAGGGGTAATATCAACGGTGACCACCACACCCCCCAGCCCGCAAGGGCCGTCCGCTCCCCGTTGACCCTCACCCCGGATGAGAGGGACACGCTCGACCCGTAGGCCCGCCGCCGCAAGACCAGCCAAGCCCTCGCGCTCCGCGCCCGCATCGTGCGCCGGTGTGCGGAGGAACCGGCCAACCAGGCGGTCGCCGCCGAGCTCGGGGTCAGCCGCCCCATGGTCGGCAAATGGGGGCAACGATTCGTGACGGATCGCCCTGTGCGCCCGGGGGATGCGCCCCGCTCCGGCGCGCCGCGTCGCGTTACCGACGCACAGGTCGAGGCGGTCATCACCAAGACCCTGGAGGAGACGTCCCCGGATGCCATGCACGTGCCGATCCTTTCGATGGCCCGGACGCTGCGGGTGTCTTGCCGCCGTGACCCCCTTCTGGCGGACCTTTGGGCACCAACCGCACCGGACGGGGTCCCTCCAGCGCTCGATGGACCCGTTCTACGGGTACAAGGTGCGCGACGTCGTGGGGCGCTATCTGTATCCCACGGAGGGAGCCGTGGTCCTCTGTGTGGATGAGACGACGCAGATCCAAGCCCTGAACCGGATGCCGCCCATCTTCACCTCCCGCCCGGGACCCCGGAACGCCGCAGCCACGATTACGCGCGGCATGGGACGACCAGCCTTGGGCTTTTCACACACCAAGCACTGAACAGGCTACGACAATGCGCTGTAAGAAGTACAGACGCGAGCACCCGCCTGCCCTCAGACGACCGGTACGCTCGGACCTGAGTCCACCAGTCGTGACAGTGTTGTGCCCCCGGGGGTCGGCACGGGCTGATGCCGCCCCGGATCCGCCAAGGCCGTTATGGAGTGGGGCCCCGGGCGTCGACCGTACGCCGTGCCGGTGAAAGACCCGTTCCAGGGCCTGGCGGAGATTCTGCAGCAAGTGAGAGCGGTCGGCCACCTGGGTGGCAGGGGGTGCGCCCGCCGCGATGGCTTTCGTGAACCCCTCGTCCCGGCCCCGCGGCCCCACCTGGATCGTGGGATGGGCGGCGAGCCGCGTCGCGACCGTCGCCGGCTGGCCGTCCAGCAGGACGTCCACTTTGCGATGCGGTTCCTGATGGACGAGAATGTCGCCTAGGTCCCCCCTGGAGGGGAGCCATTCGTCCACCCCGACCACAGGAAGCCGAAGGCTCCCTAGCCCGAGATACAGTTGAGAGTCCCGTGGCCGCGTCCAGAAGGAACCCATGGACGTAGGAAGTTTCATCTTCTCGGTCGAAAGGGACGAAGTGTCCTTCTATCTATGCTGGGGGTGGATATGATCCCCACAAGTCTTGGCCATACCGACCGCGGGTTTGGCGTGCTACTGCGTGAGTTACGCGAACAACGCGGGTTGCCCCTGAGGGCGCTGGGCCACCCGAGCACGATCCATCATTATGAGACGGGTCGCCAACACCCCCGCACCCGCAGCACAGTCGTCAAGATGGCCGCTGTCCTCAACATTGATCCCGGCGTCTTGTTTGATGCACTGGGGTGGCCGCATCGCCCCATCTCGCAGGAAGTCCAGGTAGTCCGGACGCTCATCGCCACGGACGCCGCCCAAGCGGCGCAAGCCGCGCAAGCAGGACTCGAACGCGCCCTGGCACTCGGTCTTATGAATGAAGTTTACCAGTGGCAGTTGGCGCTGGCGGATGCGCGCCGAGCTGTTGGCCCACACCCCTTGCCGGTGGATTTCCGAGGGCGAGGCGATGTGGACAAGTGGCGAGTTCAGGCGACGGACTTGATCCAACACGATGAGTGGAGCTCGGCGGTCTTACTGCTAGAGTCGCTACTGGCCTATATGCCGAGCTCGCACCCCTCCT
>JBMFXK010000223.1:0-5380 GCA_049964315.1 Clostridia bacterium
GGGGCTTGTGGGCAGGGCCACCACCGAGGCATCCGCCGACAGGTCGCTGTCGGCCAGCGCGGAAAACAGCCCGGCGGCCACCTGGCGTGCGCCGCGCACCCTCCGGAGCGGGTGCACCGACCCGCCGGACAGGGTGAGAATGGGCTTCATATCCAGGACGCCGCCGACAAGCCGGGCGGCCTGCCCGATCCGCCCGCCGCGCGCCAGGTACTCCAGGGTGGCCAGGCTGAAGTACACGCGCAGGTGCGCTCGAAGACGCTCCAGGCCCCGCACCACCTCGGCACCGTTGAGGCCCGCCCGTGCCGCACGCGCGGCCCAGATCGCAAGGAGCCCGGTCCCGAGGGACGCACTGCGCCCGTCGACGATCTGGATGTCACCGGGCACCATCCGAGCACCGGCCTCGGCATTCCGCAAGGTGCCCGAGAGCGCGCCCGACAGGTGCACGGATACGACACCGGCGGCGCCCCGGGACAACAGCGCGGTGTACACGTCCATGAACGCTTCGGGACTCGGTGCGGCGGTTCTGGGCAGGTCGCGCTCGGCCGCGAGGCGACTCCAGAAGGCGTCCGCGGACAGGTCTACCTGGTCAAAGAACGCCTCCCGCCCGAATTCCACCGTCAGCGGCACCATTCGGATCTGCTCGCGCTGCAGTTCCTCGGCGGTGAGGTCCGCCGCTGAGTCGGTGACGACGAAGACGCTCAACGCCCCCACCTGACCGCCGTGGCACCCCACGTCAGGCCCGCGCCAAAGGCGGCCATCACGACGATGCGGTCGTCGGCCGCGCGTCCATCCTGCACGGCCTCCTGGAGCGCGAGCGGGATGCTGGCGACGGAGGTGTTGCCGAGCCGATCGATATTGACCACAACCTGGTCTGCCGTCAGTCCAAAGCGCTTGGAGGCGGCGTCGATGATGCGCAGGTTGGCCTGATGCGGCACCAGCAGGTCCAGATCCTGTGCGCTGAGCTCCGCCCGTCTCAGCACGGCCTCCACGGCATCTGGCAGCGCCTTGACGGCGAAGCGGAACACGTCGTTGCCCGACATCTTCAGGTAGTGCTGCCGCCGCGCCAGCGAGGCGGGTGAAGCCGGCATCGCCGATCCCCCGGCCGGCATCATCAACAGCGGACCGCCCGTCCCATCCGCGTTGAGATACGAGGCGAGTACGCCCCGGCTCCCCTCGCCGGCTTCCAACACGATCGCGCCTGCGCCATCGCCAAACAAGACCGCAGTCGACCGGTCTTCCCAGTCCACGATGGAGCTCAGCACATCGGTGCCCACCACCAGGATGCGTGCGGCCACTCCGGACTCGATGAGCGACGTCGCCAGGGCGAGGCCGTAGATGAACCCGGTGCACCCGGCCTGCACATCAAACGCGGCCGCCTGCACCGGGCCGAGCCGGTTCAGGATGCGGGTGGAGGTGGCGGGAAAGACGGTGTCGCCGGTGTTGGTGGCGCAGATCACCCAGTCCAGCTGCTCGGCTCCGATGGCCGCGGCCGCCAGCGCACGACGGGATGCTTCCGCCCCCATGCTGGAGGCGGTTTCTCCGGGGCCGGCCAGCCGACGCTCCCGGATACCGGTACGGGACACGATCCACTCGTCGCTCGTGTCCATAAAGCGCTCCAGGTCCTGATTCGTGAGTCGGGTTTCCGGCAGGTACGTGCCGAGGCCGGCCACCACCGCGCGGCGCATTACGGCGCCTCGCTGGCGGTGAGGCTCTCGGCAATCAGCGCGCCCACCTGGCGCCGTGCCTGCTCGACCGCTCGGTGTATCGCATTGGCAAATGCACGCGGTCCACTGGCTCCGTGCGCCTTGATCACGACCCCGTCCAGCCCCAGCAGCGGCACGCCGCCCACCTCCTCGTAATCCATGGCCCGCCGCACCTCCTGCAGGGCCGGCCGGGCCAGAAGCCCTCCTATCCGGGCCCGCGGGCTCGTTGACAGTGCCGTCCGGATCCGTCTCATCATGCCGAGGGCGGTGCCCTCCACGGCCTTCAGCACCACGTTGCCGACAAATCCGTCGGTGACCACGACATCCGCCACGCCGTCCAGGAGGTCCCGGCTCTCCACGTTGCCGGTAAAGTTCAGGGAACTCTGCGCTGACAGCTCGTGATAGGCGGCGCGGACGGCGCTCGGTCCCTTGTTGGCCTCCTCACCGATGTTGAGGAGAGCCACCCGCGGCGCCTGCCGCCCCAGCACCTGCTGGGCATAGTGCGCTCCCATCCACGCAAACTGGCGGAGCTGGGGGGCCCGTGCTTCGCTGTTGGCTCCGACGTCCAGCAGCAGCAGGCCCTGACCATCAAGGGTGGGAAGCACGGCGGTCAGCGCGGGTCGCTCGACACCTGCCAGCCGTCCTAAGAGCAGGAGACCGGCTGCCATCATGGCCCCCGTGTTGCCGGCGGACACCAGCCCATCCACCTCGCGTGACTTTACCAGAGCGGTTCCCCGCACCAGGCTGGCGCGGGGCTTGCGCCGCACGGCGGCGACGGGCGGCTCGTCCGGCATGATGACGTCCGGCGCGTCCTCAATGTACAGGCGGGGATGGCTCGCCAGCGCGCGGAGCGCGTCGGCAGGCCCCACCACGACGACCTCCAGGGTGGGATCCTGCATCAGGGCGAGGCGCGCACCCTCGACCGGCGCCGTCGGCGCCGCGTCGCCGCCCATCGCGTCAATCGCTATCCGCAAGCGCTACTCCTTTCCCCAGGCCGGCAGCGCCACCACCAGAAACTTGGCCCGGAAGACAATATCGGGACCGGCCACGGTCTCCACCAGCACTACAAACCGGTGCTGGCGGCGGCGGATGATCTCTGCGGTCGCGCGCAGGGTTTCACCGGCCACCACCGGCCGCTTAAACTTGCTGTTGACGAGGCCCGTCAGCACCACATCCCCGTCAATCACGGCGAGTGCCAGCGAGTCCGCCTGGGCGAAAATGAAGTGGCTGCGCACGATGCGGGTGCGTGCAAAGGCCATGCTGGGATCCGTCTCCAGCACGGATACACCCCGCCGACCCAGATCAAGCTCGCGAAGCTCTCCCACCATTTCCTGGCTTTCGAGCGAACGGACCCGTCCCAGCGCCCGCTCGGCCAGCAGACGGCTGCGGAGCCGTACATCAGGGATGCCAAGGTCGGCCCGATCCAGACGCACGGTGGGGACGCTGACCTGAAGGCGGCGGGCCAGCTCCCTGTCGGTCAGGAACGGCTCCTCGCCCAGCAGCCGCCGCAGGGTATCGTGGCGGGAGCGCCGTCGCGGGTGGAACATACGGGCCTCCTTCCCTTATAATCACCTGGTCATAAGTCGAGAGCAAAAGAAAACGCGGAGGGCGAACTACGCCTCCGCGTCGTGATCGATGACGGTGCGGCCCCCGTAAAAGCCACAGTGCGGGCACACGCGATGCGGCAGGCGCTCCTGATGACAGCGTGGACAAAGATTCACTTGGGGCGCTTCCAGGACCCACCGGGAGCGGCGCTTATTCTTGCGAGACTTCGAATGTCGTCGCTTTGGAACTGCCATGGGACTGAGTCCTCCTATATCTGGTTCGAGTCATCCCGGGGACGGAACCCGGCCAGTGCGTTCCAGCGGTCGTCGACGGGCGGCCGACAGTCGCACGTCGTCTCGTTCCAGTCGGCTCCGCACTGTGGGCACAGGCCCCGGCAGTCCACGCGGCACAGGGGCGCAATCGGGACGGCCAGCAAAATCTCGTCGGACACCCAATCATCAAGCCGCAAGATGTCATTCTCATAGTACAGCCAGTCGTCGCTCGGTCCCGGTTGGACCTCGCGAAATTCTGCGACATCCTCAAATGTAACCGGCACGGTCGTCAGCGTCCCGCACCGAGCGCATGCCGCCTCGATCAACGTGGCCCCCTGCATGTCCACCA
This sequence comes from Clostridia bacterium, assembly GCA_049964315.1. GTDB lineage: Bacteria > Bacillota > Sulfobacillia > Sulfobacillales > JAIMBI01 > JAKATP01. The sequence continues at coordinate 3,870 of JBMFXK010000223.1, forward strand.
GCAGCGAGCCGCCCGCGTTGCGCACCCGCCCTTCGACGGTAATCGGAGCGCGCAGAGGAAGCTCGAGGCGCTCTGCAAGACCAGGCAGGGACGCTTCTTCCAAGGCAAACGCCTCGTCGCGCCCAACCCACTTCTTAACGTCATGGACTCGCAGTTCCATGGAGCCGACTCCTCCGGCCAAACTTTGGCCATTATGCGTAACTGCCGCCGGGTTTGTCAACCGGTGGCAGAAGTGGCCCTGCTAGAGGCGGCCTCCCTTGAGCGCCGCCAGCAGTATGAATAGCGCCATGGCCACCGCCGCCATAAACGTGTACTCCCCGATCGGGAGACCAAACAGTCGATCGAGATGTCCCGGATGGGTGATGAGGGCGGTGCCCACGACGAGCCCGCCCAGTACGAACGACAGGCCGACGCGGTTGGCCAGCCGTTCCCAATGGGCCAGCATCGTGTCGAGGTTCTTGTGCTCCAGCACGATATGCAGCTCGCCCCGGCGCACCCACTGCAGGGCCTCCTCGGCGTCGTCGGGAAGGCCCTCCAGCAGCTGCAGCCAGCGCAGGCCCGACTCGGCGGCGGTGGTGGCCAGGTGGCGCGGACCGAAGCGGGTCCATAAGAGCGGGGCCGCGAGGCCGCGCCCGTATTCCACCAGAGATCCTTCCGGATTCAGGCGGCGCACCAGACCGTCCAGGGTTACGGCCGTTTTGGCCAGCAGCGCATACTCGCCCGGCACCCGGATGTGATAGCGCCAGGCCAGCCCGAACAGCTCCGTCAACGCCTGTCCGAGCGAGAACTCGGCCAGGCTTGCCTCGTAGTAGCGCCTGCGCAGGTGTTCGACGTCCCGCGTGAGCGCCTCCTTATCCACCCGGCTGTCGACGGCTCGCATGCGCAGCAGGGCTCGCACCACGCGGTCGGGACGCCGTTCCATCATCCCGAGCAGAAGGTCGATGGAGCGTTCGCGCATGGTCGGCGACAGGTGGCCCACCATGCCCCAGTCCAGAAAGATGGGAACCCCGTCGGGGGATACGTGCACGTTGCCCGGGTGGGGATCGGCGTGAAAGAACCCATCGAGAAAAATCTGGCGGTAGACCGCCTCCACGATCCGGGCCGCCAGACGATCGGGGTCAATGCCGCGACGGGCCAGCCCTTGGCCGCTCATGATCTTGATGCCCTCGATGCGAGACATGACCAGCACATCCGGGCGCGTGTACTGCCAGTACACCTGCGGCACCAGGATCGCGCCGCCCCCAGCCGCCCGCGCCTGGTCTGTATAACGGCCCTCGCTTTGAAAGTCCATCTCATCGCGGAGCGTCGCGACGAGTTCATCCACCAGGACCGTGAGGCCGTACTGGCGTCCCCATTCCGTGCGCCGTTCGGCCATCTCCGCAAATCCGCGCATGATCTCGAAGTCGGTCTCCGCATCGTCGACGATGCCGGGCCGCCGAACCTTGACCACGACGGCCTGTCCGTCATGCAAGCGAGCCCGGTAGACCTGACCGATGGAGGCGGCCGCCATC
>JBMFXK010000224.1:0-5365 GCA_049964315.1 Clostridia bacterium
TGACCCGCGTTGTATCATGACCACTCTTCCCGTTGGGGGCCTTCCTCGGGACCCCGGGATCTTGCGACGCTGATGGCCACAACGCGCAGGTCGTGGGCGGCGGCCTTAAGCCCTGTGCCGGCGTGTACGCGAGCGTGGAGTCACCCAGCCTTATCGCGGTCGGGGAGATGGTGCGGGCTCGTCTCTCCCGTGTGAGAGGGACCCTCGGCTATCGCACGACCGCCGCCTGCCAAGGCAGTGCGCCATGTGGCCAGGCTCCTTGCCTGCGTCATATCTCTTCTTTGTTTCCTCCATGGCGTTCTCGCGAGGCCATCAGCTGAAATGTGGCACTGGATCCGGGTCATGCCTTGTGAGGGCCGGCTGCGATCGGGGAGTCTGTGGGTGACACACGCCGGGGCGTGGACGGAACGGCATGCTGCAGCCCGAATCGGCCGTTATTCCGGACGCGGGCATACAGCAAATCGGGACAACCCGCAGGCATAGAATGCAGGGCGTTGGAATCCTCGGACAGGCGCGTGCCCGAGTTTGTCCCGAGCGGTCCAGGCGACAGTCCGCGGTCCGTGCCCGCAACCGTCTGTCATCGGATGGACCGTCTGCGCGTAGAGGTTGACCGGGGGGACAACCGTGGACGAGCGGACGCGGCATCTGCCGGGCGCGCGGGCGCTGGCGCGGCTCGGGATGAAGGCCGGACTGGCCCTCGCGCTCGGGCTTGCGATCCTCGCGCTGAGGGCCGCGTCGGGGCCCTGGTCCGCGCCGGTCTCACGCGCGGTGGCCTGGTCCCTCTCCACCCGCTGGCAGACGAGCCCTGCCGTGCGGAGAGCTGAGTCGCACCTCATCGCGTTCGTCGAGTCCCGGACCTGGGGCGCGTTTCTCGACTTCTGGAACCGCGGCGCACCCGTGCGCATGTCCCGGAATCTCCCGGTGGCCTGGTTTCGCGTGAAGGCCCCCTTTGGCTGGGTGCGAACCGCGCAGGGCTACCGGTTCGACCGCAGGGATCTGCTGGTCGTTCGTGTTGACAGGCCGGTGCTGGCACCCGCACCGGCTCACATCGTCCGCTACCGCGACGAGACCGTGGTCCTCCGCACCGCCAACGGCACCGTGCTCACGCTGTTTCCGGTCAGACTCTTGGCGCACAGGCCGGCGAGGGTTGTGCACGGGACCCGGATCGGCCTGACGGCAGCGCGTACGCTGCAGCTGGGCGCCGAGCGGGCTGGCATCCCGGTCAAACCGGGCGGCGTGGGCCTGTACACCCTGCGGAGCCGCGGGTGACGGTCGGGCGCATCATGGGGGTGCCCGTCCGGCTGCATCCCTCGCTCCTCATCGTACTGGGCTTGTTCCTGGTGGCGGGCCACGGCTGGGCGATGGTACTGGCATTCCTCTCCATCCTGGGTCACGAGCTGGCGCATGTGGTCATGGCCGAGGCTCTGGACGTCCACGCCACCCAGATCGAGCTGTGGCCGTTTGGCGGCCGTGCCGAACTTGGAGGACTGGACGGTCGGGAGCCGGCGGTCCAGGGGCTCGTAGCCCTGTCGGGACCGCTCTCCAGCGGGTTGTTTGCGATTGCAGGCGCACTCCTCATGCGGGCGATGCCGTATCCGTCCGATCTCCTCCGGTTTTTCGTCGCCGTAAACGCCGGTCTGGCGCTGTTCAACCTGCTGCCCGCGGCCCCGCTTGACGGGGGCCGGGTGCTGAGAGCGCTGCGGAGCCGCACGCTGGGCTATGGGCCCGCCGACCTGGAGGTGCGGCGCTTCGGGTTCGTGCTGGCGGTCGCAATGGCCGCCGCTGCCCTCATCGTGTCCGCGTTCGGGACATTCTTATGGCCGCTGGCCGCCGTGGCCGTCTTCCTGTACTGGGCCTCACGCCAGCCTCGCCATCAGCGGCTGTGGGCCATCCGGGACATGGCGGTGCGGGTCGCGGCGGTCGCGCGGCGCCCGGTGTGGGCACTTGAGGATCTAGCGGTGCATGAAAGCGCCCCGCTGTCTATGGTCCTCGACGTGATGCACCCGCGCGAGCTGCACAGGGTGGCCGTGTTTGGGGATCATCTCGAGATCCTGGGGGTGGTCTGGGAGCGGGACATTTTACGTGCTCTCCAAGAACAGGGACCGGCGTTCCGCGTCGGTGCGCTGCTGTTGCCCCCACACGGACCAAGCCGCCCAAATTGACCTTCAGGACGTGACAATTTATGATGAACGACAAGACATAGCAGAACCTGGGAGGCAAGTTCCGTCACCCGACCGGGGGCAGCAGGAGGGATGCGATTCGAAGAGGCAGGTTCGACATGGGGCCATGGACAAGTTCATACGCGGATCCGTCCAATGACTTACGCGGAGTACTCACAAGGAAGGGGCATCCAGATGGCACGGCGTAGACGACGCCGCTGGGGCATTCTTCCGGCGCTCCCCACAGTGGGAACGGCAGAGGCGGCCGAAAGTCTGCCGGCCGACGCTGAGACCGAAACGGAGGGCGCGGAGAAGACCCCCGAACCGAAACCTTTCAAAGAGCTTTTGCTGAATTTTGGGACACGGTACAGCCGCCTGGCGGTGTTGGAAGACAGTCAGCTGGTCGAGTTTTATATCGAACGGGACGAGGGGGACCAGGCCGCCGGCAACATCTATAAGGGTCGTGTGGAGAACGTCCTGCCCGGCATGCGGGCGGCTTTTGTCAACGTGGGGCTGGACAAGAATGCGTTCCTCTACGTGGACGATGCGGCGGCCCCGGAAAAGGGCGCCCGCCATCGGCCCATCCAGGAAGTGCTGAAAGTTGGCCAGGACATTATCGTCCAGGTGGTCAAGGAGCCCATCGGCACCAAAGGGGCCCGCATCACCACCAATCTCTCGCTGCCTGGCCGGTACGTGGTTCTGACTCCCTACTCCGAGACGATCGGGGTCTCGCGCCGCATTGAAGATCCAGTCGAGCGCGACAGGCTGCGGACCATCGCGGAGAAGATCCGTCCTCGCGGCATGGGCATCATCGTGCGGACGGTGGCGCAGGGCGCCAGCCAGCGCGCACTGCAGCGCGACCTGGCCTATCTGCGCCGGCTCCTGGCGCGCGTCCGCCACAAGGCCAAGATCACCCGGGAGCCCGGCATCCTCCATCGCGAGGTGGGGCTCATCATGCGGACCGTGCGCGATCAGCTGGACGATAGTGTCGACCGCTTCATCGTCGACGATCCTCAGGCCTTCGAACGCGCGCAGGATGTGGTGACCTCACTCTCCCCCCAGCACAAAGACCGCCTTCAGCTGTGGCAGGATGAACGTCCGCTGTTTGAGGTCCGTGGGGTGGAAGCGGAACTGGACCGGGCGGTCAAACGGCGCATCTGGCTGAAGTGCGGAGGGTATCTGGTTATCGACGAGACCGAGGCCCTCACGGTCATCGACGTCAACACGGGCAAGAATGTGGGCACCACGGATCTGGCTGACACCGTCCTGCAGACCAATCGCGAAGCGGCGGTGGAGATTGCGCGCCAGCTGAGGCTCCGCGATATCAGCGGGATTGTCCTGGTCGACTTTATCGACATGGAGACGGAGGAGCATCAGGCAGACGTCATCCGCACGTTCCAGCGCGCTCTGAAGTCCGACCGCACCCGGGTGACCGTGCTGGGGCTTACCCGGCTCGGCCTGCTGGAGATGACGCGGAAGAAAGTCCACGAGAGCCTCCTGTCCCAGCTCACCCGCATGTGCGGGGACTGCGAGGGGCGCGGGCGGGTGCTGTCCGAGGAGGTTGTGGCCCAGCGTCTCCGCGAGCGGATTACCGATAGACTCCGGGAATCAGGAGCCGAGGCTATTCTGGCCGAGGCGCATCCGTCGGTCGCCTCGCACCTTATTGGACCCGGGGGTGCCAACCTGCGTGAACTGGAGCGGTCGACCGGCCGCTCCGTATACATCCGGGGGGCGGCCGACTGCACCTCGGAAGAGCTGCGGGTCCGCGTGCTGGGCACCCGCCAGGAAGTGGAGCGGCAGGCGTTCCCGGTGCGGGAAGGCGAACGGCTCAAGATCATGGTCGAGGAGCGGCATGCCACCAACAGCAAGAACGGCATCGCCCGCGTGGAAGGCTACGTGATTGACATCGAGGGTGCCGGACACCGCGTGGGAGAGCGGGTGGAGATTGAGGTGCAGCGGGCCCTGCGCACTTTCGCCACCGCGAAGCTGGTGGCGGCGGCCGAAGCGATGACCGCCATGGCCCAGGAAGCGTCGTCTTCGTCCGCCACGTAGGCGGGACTCGTTCCAAGGTGGTGCGGGAGCCGCCCCTCAGTGGGCGGCTCCCGCCGTGCAGGGGCTGCGACTCCACCGGCCAGGAACTGACACGGGATCTGTCATTGCCACCTCTTCCGCACGTCGCCGCGTAACGCGCGGGCCATTTAACTCGTGTTCCGGCGGGGCACCTGGGTATAGATGGTCTCGGTAAAGCCGGCGGCCGCCAGAATGGTGGTGACCGGGGCGGCAAAAATCACCGGGATAAAGAGCTCCCGGGTGAACGCGTCCACCGGCGTCACGATGAGCGGCCGGAGATGGTGCAGAATTTCCTGCCCGGTGGGGCGGGCGAGGGCCCCGCGTGACGGCGTCGGCAAGGGCGGCCCCTGCCGCACCCGGCGCTCGAGCAGACTCAGCACCAGGCCGGCCAAGAGCAGGACGTACCCCAGGGCCTCTACCCGCTCCGGCTTGTGCCCGAAGAACACGTCCACCAAGACCGGGTCTTTGAGGAAATGGAACCGCTGCTCGATGACCGTCTGCCCTTTGTATTCCTCCAGGAGGCGACGCGGGTCGTAGTCGGGGGCTGGCAGCGTGGTGATGAGCACGAAGGTCGCTGCGCGTGCCAGGGCCGCCTGAATCCGGGCGGGGTCGAGGTCCCCCACGGTCGCCTGCACCCGGTAGACCGTGGGGGTGGGCGGCGGCGGCGCATCCGCCGGGGGCGCCCCCGGGTGGGGCGTTTGCCCACCACCGTCTCCGCGACGACGGTGGTCTGCACGGCATGCCAGGTGGCGGTGGCCCGCCAGGTCTGGGCCGCCGCCTCGGCATCGGCCGCACAGGCGAAGCGCGTGCCGGCCAAGGGAGCGGCCGTGTCGGCGAGGCAGTGGCCGGCCCGCGCCACGGTCCGGTCGAGGGTCTTCGCCTGGCGGCGGTCGAGGTGACTGGAATCGTAGACCACCAAGCGGTAGGGCCGGTCGTCGATGACCCCGGTCTGTTCCGCCGCCGGGTGGGTCGCCGCGTCCTGCCGCACCCCGATCCGCCCGACCGGGATCCAGGTGTCGGCGACCCAGGCCGCCTCTTTGGCCACGGCCGCCGCGCCGAAGGTCTCCGGCGGCCGGGACACGAAGCGGAGATCCTGCCCCGCCAGGATGGTCAGATTGGGACCGGTCACGAGGGCC
>JBMFXK010000225.1:0-5314 GCA_049964315.1 Clostridia bacterium
GCAGAAACTGGCCGTGCTGAATGGAGAGCGGCCCCGCGGCCTGACGCCCGAAGACGTCGAGGCCGTACATCGAGAGGGCCGGGAGGAAGGAATGACCGGCATCGACCCGCGCTATGTCGTAAACCGGCTGGCCAGCGCCGTCATCCGCCGCGACGCCCCCTGCATCACAGCGGTGGACGTTTTGAGAGCCCTGCGCGATGGCCCGACCCAGCACGGGATGTGGACGCGGGCCAGCCGCAGTGACCTCGAGCAGTGGGTGAGCCTCGCCCGCCAGCGTTACGATCGGGAGATCCGCGAACGGGTGGAACGGGCATACCTGGAGGGGCAGGACGAGAACGCGCGCGCGCTGTTTCACGTCTACCTTGACCAGATTGAGATAAGCCTCTGGCCCAACCGCCGACTCGATCCGATTACGGGGCAGCGCCTGGAACCGGACGAAGAACTCATGCGGGCCATCGAGGACGGACTGGGCATCACCGACGTGCAGCGGCGAAGCTTCCGCGAGGAGGTGTGGATGCGCGTATCCACCGCGGGACGCCGGGAGGCGTGGGACCATCGGATCCATCCCGAACTTCAGCAGGCGGTTGAGGACCGACTCTTTATGGACCTGCGCGACCTGGTGAAGATGCACGCCGCGGAGCCGCCGGACCTGGAGGCGGAAGTCAAGATCCGGACCATCGCAGACCGCCTCGCGGGGGCGGGATTCTGTCCGTACTGCGCGCGGGAGGCGGTTCTCTACGTGGGAACCCTGCTGGCCCGATGAGCGGCCAGCCGCGCTTCTGGCTCCGGCGCGACAGCTGGGACCTTTACACCAAGGCGGAGGACGATGCCGCCCGTCACCGAGAGCGTGTGCGCGAGGCGATTAAGAAGAACCTCGTCGACCTCGTCAGTGAGGACAGCATCGTGATGAGCGACGGCCGGCGGGTCGTACGGGTCCCCTTGCCGACCCTGGAGGAGTTCCGGTTCCGGTTTGACACCCAAGAGGGGGGATCGGGGAGCCGCGGCGGACAGGGCGCGCAGGGAGCGGGGCCGCCAGGCGGATCCGGCCACGAGGGCGGCCAGGGTCCGGGACTGGAAGACCTGGTGGAGACCGACATCACCCTCGACACCGAACGGAAGGCACCGGGCGGACCCGGCGGCATGGACCTGCGCGACCTGGCCCGCCGGGGTCTGGCCAAGAACGTCGACGCCCGCCGCAGTCTCCTGCAGGCCGCCCGCCATCGCGGCGTGGTCGGTCTGCCCACCATCGTGCCCGACGACTTGCGATACCGTCGCTTCGACATGGCGCCGGGGGAGGAGACGGGTGCCGTGGTGCTGGCCCTGATGGACACGTCGGGGTCCATGGGCACTTTCGAGAAGTTCATTGCCCGCAGCTTCTTCTTCTGGAGCATCCGCTTCCTGCACACTCGGTACCCGCATGTCGACGTCGTGTTCGTGGCCCACGACGTCAGGGCGCGGGAGGTGGATGAGAACACGTTCTTCCACCGCGGCGCGAGCGGGGGGACGGTCTCCTCGTCCGCCTACCATCTGGCCCTGCAGATCCTGGGCCGCTATCCCGCCGATCGCTACAACGCCTACTGCTTTCACTTCACCGACGGGGGCAACCTCACCTCCGACAACGGTCCGGCCCTGGAGAAGGCCCAGACCCTGACACAACGCGTGAACCTGTTCGGGTACGGCGAGATTCACGACACCATGCGCAATGTCTCTCCCCTGTATCTGGGACTCGCCGACATGGAGCGGGCGCGCGCCGTGGTGCTGCGCGGCAAGGACGATGTATTCACGGCACTGACCGAGTTTTTCGGGCATGCCCGGCGCGAAGGGACGGCGCAGCATGGTCAGGGCTGAGCACGCACTGGGGCGGAGTCAGCTGGACCGGGTCTTTGATTTGGCCCAGGAGGCCGGCCTCAAGCCCTGCCCGATCGTCTTTGAGGAGGTGCCTGCCCGGTTGATGGAGGCGGTCACCGCGTATGGCGGGCTCTTGAACCGCTACCAGCACTGGACCTTCGGCAAGGCCTTTCAACGCCTCCGCCTGGCCCACGACTTCCGGCTCACGCGGATGTACGAACTGGTGGTCAACGCCAACCCGGCTCTGGCCTATCTGCTGGATTCCAATACGCCGGTGGAGAATCTGGTGGTGACGGCGCACGTCATCGCGCACGTGGACTTCTTCCAGCAGCACTATCGCTTCCGGGGAGTGCCCGACAATATGCCCGACCGGCTGGGGCACATCACACCCGCCATGGAGCGGGCTCGCGAAATCCTAGGCCCGCGGCAGGTGGAACAGTGGCTGGAGGATGCGATGGTGGCGGCCGAGATGCTCGATCCTTACAACCCCGACTGGGAGGCGCCGGCCAACGTGCTGGCCTTCATCCAGCACGCAGCGCGGGACCTTCCTGCTCCTGCGCTGCGGCTTATCGAATGGGTGCAGGAGGAGGCCCGCTACTTCCGCCCCCAGCTTGACACCAAGATTGCCAACGAAGGCTGGGCCACGTACTGGCATCAGCAGATCATGCGGCGCTACCCGCTCCGGCCCGGCGAGGTGCTGGAGTATGCGCGGCTGCATGCGGCGGTGGTCGGCGGTGGGGGGCTCGAGAATCCCTACCGACTTGGGCTCGCGATCTGGGCTTATGCGTTTCAGGAAGCGGGTGTCGACGCGTTTCAGGCGCACCGGTACCTGTCAGACAGCGGGCTGGTGGATCGGTTTCTCACCCCCGAGCTGCTGGGCGGCCTGGAGCCGGGAGGCAGCCGCGAAGAGCTCCTCGCCTTCAAAGCCAAGCTGCTTCAGAAGCTGGACAATGCGGGCCTTCCGCGCATCGAGGTGGAGGGTGTGGAGCAGGGGACGCTGGTGCTTCGACACCGCCATGACGGGCGAGATCTCGATCAGCGGCAGCTGCCGGGGGCCATGAAGGCCCTGGCGCGGCTGTGGAGCGGACCGGTCCGGCTGCTGACCAGCCTGCAGGGAACGTCCCGCCGCATCCTGGCGCGCGGCGACGAAATCGGGGAAGAGCCCTGACGCCTGCGGCTCAATGGTTCCAGAGGTAGGGGATGAGGAGCGCCGCGGCAAAGATGATGAGCCAGATGAGGCGCACCTGCCGCCCGCTGGGAAAGTGGGCGGAACCGCGTCCGCCCCGTCCCAGGTCTCGGCGCGGGTCCTTCTTGCGGGGGCGAAAGGGGACGACTTTGGCCCGCCGGTCCTTCGGCGCCTCCGGCCGCGGCTTGCCGCACTGAGGACACAGCGCATCCCCGCGGCCCAGCATCCCGCCGCAGTGGGGACATTCCGTCGCGTTACCGTTGCGCTCCGTGACGTTCACCTTTCCGGTCTCACGGCGAGACCTGGCTGGCCCGGGTCGGGGCGCGTCCGATCCTGGGGGGCGTCCACCGTCCGTGCACCACCGTCCATCCCCGCGATGCTAGGAAGTATACCAAGCCAAGCTGTGTCTTGGCGTCAGCTGCCCGGCTGTCGCCGAGCATGGCCGGAACCTCGCTCACGGGGACCACCTTGACTTCAATCTCTTCGGTGTCGTCCCAGTGGGTGTCTCCCTGGGTAGGGTTCTTCGTGTAGTACAGATGCACCTTGTGCCGGGACAACCCCACCGAGGGGTAAAAGCGGGCCAGCAGGCGAAGCTCTCCCGCGACGTATCCGGTCTCCTCCTGCAGTTCGCGCCGCGCCCCCGCCTGAGCCTGTTCGCCCCGGTGGAGGCGGCCTGCGGGCAGTTCCAGGATGCGGCGTCCGAGGGCCGGTCGAAACTGCTCCACCAGAATCACGCCGGTGTCCACTTCCGCGACGACTGCGGCCACATCAGGCAGGATGAGGTATTCGTGGATGTAATGGGTGTCCCGCACGGTCACCGGGACACGCCGGATGCGATTTCTGAGCATGCTGTCGCCTCTTCTGCTAGGCTCGATCCGACGAGCCGTCTCACAAAAATTATAGCAGTCCGGCGAGCCGGACGGCCCCGGGCGGGGGGCCCCAGCATGCGCAGCAGCGAGCGCGAGGATCGGGAAGAAGCTCTCCTGGAGGCGGCGGTGGCCGTGTTTCGTCAGGAAGGCTTTGCCGGAACCTCCATCCGTGCCATCACGGAGCGGGCCGGCTGTGCGACCGGCACCTTCTACCTCTATTTTCCCTCCAAGGACGACTGTTTTCTGGCCCTCGTGGACCGGCTCTACCATCGAGTCCTGGCCCAGGTGGCCATGAGCCGGACCGGCGCCGCCACCACGCCCGAAAAGCTTTGGGCATCCATCGGCGCGGTGCTGGACGTGTTTGGGCGAGAGCACGCCCTGGCGCACGTGGTCCTGGTGCAGGGCCCTGGCATGGGGCCGGTATTCCGGCAGCGGCTGGACCGGATTCGCCAGACCTTCTGGGAGCTCATCGCGGAGGATTTGGTAGAATCGGGCCTGGATCCGTGGGTGGCAGCCTGCGGGGCCCGCGCGCTCACGGGCGCGCTGGGCGAGGTCCTCATCTGGCAGGTGGACGCCGACGCCCCCGATGCGCCCCTCAAACGGGCGGGTGAGGAGGTGCGCCGCCGGTTTTGGATGGGATACGGGCTGCCGCCGGTGGCTTCAGTGGCCATGGAGGACGGGAGGTAGTGGCGTGATTCGGGTGCAGCAGGTGAGCCGGGACGGAGAACACTGGCTCGTCACCCTTCGAGTCGAGGACGGGGTGTACCGGCTTCCCAGCTATCCGGTGCGGGTGGAGCGGGTGCCGAGACCCCCGGAGCACATGGAGCAGGAAGTGGTCAAGGACCGCATCGGCGCGTTTGTGGTGAGCCGGGTGGAGCACCACATGCGCAACGGCTCGCTCCCGCCTCGGGGGACGCGCCTCGATGCGCGCGACCTTACTTTCGACGGCTAAAGCCCGTCTGCAATTGGGGTAGAATGGGAGATGTAGCAAGACGACCGCGCCAAGGCGGGTCGTGGAGGGGGCGTTTTCATAATGGCCGAGACAGCATTCAAGGCTGGCTTGGAAGACGTGGTGGCCGGCACTTCCGATATTTGCTTTATTGACGGCAAGGAAGGCAGGCTGGTCTACCGCGGCTACAACGTCAACGATCTTTGGGAGCATTCTAGTTTTGAGGAAATTGCCTACCTGCTCTGGCATTCCAAACTCCCCAGCAAGGGTGAGCTGGAGGCCCTGGAGCGCGAACTGGCCCAGAACCGGGAACTGCCTGCGCCGGTGATGGAGCTTTTGCGGTCGCTGCCGAAGGACACCCATCCGATGGACGTCGTGCGGACGTCGGTCTCCCTGCTCGGCATCTACGACCGCAAGGACGCGGCCGCTATGACGCCAGAGGCGAACCGCGCCATCGCGGCC
>JBMFXK010000226.1:0-5298 GCA_049964315.1 Clostridia bacterium
GAGCCCGCCATGTCCTCGTCCTCGTAGAGCACCGCCTCAAGCCGTAGCCCGGCCAGCGAGCGGAAGTCAAACCGATTGTGCAGCGCAACCTCCCCGGTGTTCCAGTCGACCGCCGCAACCCGCACCGGTTCCAGAGCCTTCTTGACGGCCGCCAGACCCGGCGAGGGCTCGCCGTCCGGAAACAGCAGGCCGTCCACGCAGAACGCTCCATCGTTCGGCTCGCGGGCATAGTCGCTGCCGTAGAAGTAGGTGCCTGGGGGAAAGCCCGGCTTGGAGAGGCCGTGGTCCTTCCATTCCCACACGAAGGCGCCCTGGAGGCGGGGCAGACTCTCGATGAGAGTCCAGTAATCCTCAAGTCCGCCCGGCCCATTGCCCATGGCATGCGCGTACTCGCACAGGATGAGGGGCCGCGGTTCCGTACGCTGCCCTTCCTCGCGCAGGACGTCGAGCGGGAGGTACATGCGGCTCAGTACGTCCACTACCTGACCGGTCCGGTCGCCTTCGTAGTGGATGAGGCGCGTGGGATCCAGCCGTCGGGTCCGTTCCGCCATGGCGGCGTGGTTCTGGCCGAATCCAGACTCGTTGCCCAGCGACCACAGAATGACGGACGGGTGATTGCGATCGCGCGCCACCAGCCTCTCCATGCGATCCACGTATAGAGCTTTCCAGGCGGCATCATCGGCGAGCCGGTTTGGATCGCCGACCAGCTCCATGCCGTGGGTCTCCAGGTCGGTCTCGTCGATGAGGTAGAGCCCGTATCGATCCGCCAGTTCCAGTAATGCGGGATGGTTCGGGTAGTGGGAGGTGCGCACCGCGTTCAGGTTGTGCTGCTTGATGAGCTTCACGTCCCGCTCCATCGCGTCGAGCGTCACGGCCCGACCCCGTTCCGGATCGAATTCGTGACGGTTCACGCCGCGAAACGTGACCGGCGTGCCGTTGATGGTGATGAGACCATGCTCGAGACGGATGGTGCGAAAACCGACCGTCTGACGAATCGCCTCAATCTCGCTCCCCGTCTCGCTCCCCATCTCCCCACCAATCGACTGCTCCATCGGTTCCTCTGATGGAGCCGGGGGAGACTCCTGGGCAGTCTCGCGGCGTCGGAGGGCGCTGTGCAGGGAGACGGTGAGGTCGTAGCAGGCGGGCGTTTCCGCGGTCCACGGGTCTATATCCGCCAGGCTGGCACGAAAGCTGGCTGCGCCGCCTTCGAACGATTGCACTTGCGACCACACGAGGCCCCCGGAGGGACTGTAGAGCTGTGCGACCGCCACTGGTGCGGCGCTCCTGGCGCCGCGGCCGGCGAGCGTCACCGCCAAAGACAACTCGCCGCGGCCATCGTCATAGTCCGCACGCACATGGACGTCTCCCAGGTGGATGGGAGGCCGCGTGATCAACACGACATCGCGAAAGATGCCCGACAGCCACCACTGATCCTGGTCCTCGAGATAGCTGCCCTTGGACCACTGAGCCACCAGCACGGACAGCACGTTGGGGCCCGGGCGGATGGCATCGGTCACGTCAAACTCAGCGGGAAGTCGACTGCCTTCACTGTATCCGACGGCGATGTTGTTGAGCCACACCTGATACGCGCTGTCGACGCCTTCGAAGCGCACGTGGACATGTCCGCCGTCGTCTGTCGGCACCCACGTGAACGATCGACGGTAACAGCCGGTGGGATTGTCCGATGGGACGCGAGGCGGGTCGACCGGGAACGGGTAGACCACGTCCGTGTAATGCGGCGACCCGTGGCCCTGGAGCTGCCAGTGGCCGGGCACCTCGACCTCGACAGCGCCGGGCATCCGCACCTCGAGATCCCAGAACGCATCGGGCACGTCGTCGGGCCTGGCCGCGAGGAGGAACTCGAAACGGCCGTTCAGGGAGCGGACGCGGGCGGAGGGACCGCGCGCCAGCGCGTCGACCGCACCCGGATACGGCACAGCGTCGACACGGTCGGGCAGACGGCCCTCGGCCACGGTCTCAAGATCGCTCAACGCACGCCGGAAACATTCGCGTGGGTCCACGTGCTGCCTCCCGCCGGGACTCTCTGTCCTGACGTTCTGGTCTCGCAGGAAAATCCCTCCCCGCCACCACCACTAGGAGACAACTCCCAGCGTGGCGATATCCTGGGTCCGGTGGAAACAGGCCACGCGCTGACGTGCCAATATTCCAGGCTCCGACGCGACCGTGCACGGCGGCAGCTGACATGAGACGCGGCGACCGGTAGGCTGGTCCCGGTTTCACAAAGCCGAATCCGCGCTTCAGCGGTACGGAGGGCCCAGTTTTAAGGGGTTAAGGTCGTGCCGACCGGGCGAAGTCCTACGCCTCACCCGCCAGCTAACTCCGGAGGCTCGAGGAAGGGGACATCCATTGCGAACGCCCGTCGTGGGCAAGGCCGCGCTCCTCGCGGCCCTGCCGGTGATGCTGGCGGCTTCGGTGATCCTGACCCATGGTGCGGGCCGTCCGACGTCGTCGCATCGCATTTCCGCATTCTCCCCCGTGAACGTGCCCTCCCCGAACAGCTTCCATCCGCCGACGTGGAAGCGGGCGGGCACAGCCTCTCGGTCCTGGTCGGCGATCGGCTCGGCCAGGGCCACGGTCTCCTCCAGCGTGACGCTGCATGCGGTCGCGGCGCTGGCCAGCGTTGCCACAAACCCGCCCGCGGTGCCAGCCGCGGCTTCGGCCACCGCCCCCGCTGCAGGCGCAGCCCCGATAGTGCTTGGCTACTACATCGACGGGACGGCGGCGTGGAATGATCTGGTGGCGCACGCGAATCAGATCACCGCGATCGCGCCGTTCTGGTATTCGTTCACGGTAGCCGGGAATCTCAATGATCTAGGATCGAGTCCCTCGGTGACCGCGTTTGCCCATGCGCATGGCATTGCGGTGTATCCCATGGTGATAAACGGGTACGGCAACAACAACATGTTCCAGAGTGCCGCCACCATCGCCCATGACGTCTCTACGCTGGCCCGGCTCGCCGCCCAGGACAACTATGACGGGTTCAACGTAGATTTTGAAAGCCTGAACAACCCGGACGAGACCGGTCTGGACACGTTCGTGTCCGAACTGGCGGCCGCGCTGCATCAGGAGGGCAAGAAGGTAATCGTGTCGGTCGGTCCGCGAACCAGTGACCAGAACGGCTATCACGTGTATAACTACCGAAGTCTCGGCGCATCGGCCGATTACATCGACCTCATGCTCTACGACGCGCATGACAACGGGGGCCCGGCGGGACCGGTGGCTCCGATGAGCTGGGTCGACAGTATCGTGCAGTACGCGGAAGCCACCATCCCCGCACCCAAGATTCTGGTGGGCCTGGCCGGGTACGGTTACAACTGGGCCTCTGACGGGTCAACCGAAGTCAGCGACAACCAGGCGCTGACGCTCGCCGCCCAGTATAGCGCCGCCTGGGTCGGGGGCAGTGTGGATGAGTGGGAGATTACGTACACCGATGCCAGCGGGTATGCACACACGGTCTGGTTCGAGGACAGCCGGAGCGAGGCCTACAAGGTTGCGCTGGTCGGCGAAGGGGGCCTGGGCGGCGTGGCGCTCTGGGACCTTGGCGAAGAGGACGCCGGCGTATGGCCGATGCTGGCCCAAGACCTGAGGTCCTAAGTCAGCAGGGTACTGCCCAGGAGCCCGCTTTGAGCCGGCCGCCAGCACCCGCGTTAGGAAGCAGGCCTCGCGATTCCAGGGGGCTGGGAGACTTTCTTGCCGCACTGCCAGCAACCGGTCTGCCAGCGACCCGATCCGAGGGCCAGGGGCCGGGCCACGTCCATGTCCAGTCCGGCCAGTGGGAGCAGGATGAGTCGACGGGGTCTGGCGGCTGACGTCCGAGACGGTGTGCGGGGTCGACGCCCAGGCAATCGAACCGGCGCACGATCCCGCGTACGAAGCCAGCACGACGGGCAGGGACTCTGCCGCCCCGGGGCACACGTGGCGCGCCCGACGGGCGGGTCAGCCGGGTATCTCGGTGAGCTGCGGGACGTACTATCGAATCACGTGCAGCCTCCGGGAACCGACCCGTAAGAAGGAGCCCGGACCGCACCATGGATGGGTGCGTGTCCGGGCGTCCTGTGTTCAACCCGCCCAGGCGCCCAGACGTGTGGCGCCGGAAGCTTCCGGGTCCGCGAACCCGCGCCGGTTGTTGGTGTCGTGGCGCCTTGTCCTGAGACAGCCTGCTCGCTATTCCATAACGATGCTTATGAGAAATGTTTTTTGAAGGTTGCTGAAAAGCAGGATTGTGGAAAGTCGGCGAAGAAAACCCGTCCCCACTACACGCCGGACGTCGGTGCCCTCCGTAGGCACCGCTTGGGATGCACGGTTCCCCCGTTGTTCCGTCCACGTCCTCTGGTCCTCCCGGTCCCTGCATCTCGCTTCGACAGACGTTCTAGGAACCGGTGTCTCGCCAGGGGCATCGCGCAACGTCGAAAGGAGTGCTCGCGTGGCTACAGAAGCCCAAAGTAGCCAGGAGATTGCTGAGGGGCGAAGGTATCGGCACGTCATGAGCCGGTACGACATGTTCATGATGGCGCTCGGCACCGTCATCGGGTCCGGGTGGCTGTTCGGCGCCATGTACGGCGCCCAGTTTGCCGGTCCGGCTGCCATTCTCTCATGGGTCATCGCCGGCGTCCTGTTCCTGCTCATCGAGTGGCCGTTTGCAGAGATGGCTGCCATGTTCCCCGAGTCGGGAGCTCCAGCCCGGATTCCGCAGCTGGCGTTTGGATCGCTGGGGTCCAGCATGAACTCCTGGCTGTACCTGATGACTGGCGGTCTGGGCGTGGCCATCGAGGCGCTGGCCATCATCCAGTACGCCGGCGGCTATCTGCCGGCGCTGTTCTCAACCAAGACGAACGCCGCGACCCCTCTCGGTCTCTTCTTCACCGCTGTTCTCATGCTGGTGTTCACCATTCTCAACGTCTACGGCGTCCGTCTCTTCGCCAAGACCGTCACCTACTGGAGCACCATCAAGTGGATCGTGCCGTCCGGCGCGATGATCCTCCTGCTCATTAGCGGGTTGATGCACGGCGGGGGTGCCAATCTCACCTCGGCTGCCACGGGCGGGTTCATGCCGTACGGCTTTGAGCCGGTCCTCACGGCGGTTGCCGTGGGCGGTATCATCTACGCCTACTCCGGGCCACGCTCGGCCATGTCAGTGGCCGCTGAAGGCAGCAACCCCAAGCGTGACGTGCCCTTCGCGCTGCTGGCGTCGGTCGGCTTCGCTCTGGTCCTGTACACGGGGCTGCAGATCGCCTTCCTGGTCGCGCCGGGCACGCATGTTCGAGAGCATGAAGTTGA
>JBMFXK010000227.1:0-5287 GCA_049964315.1 Clostridia bacterium
GCCATGCTCACAGCCAATGTGGACGCCGGTCAGTCCGAACTCCTGGCGCAGGACATCAGACAGGAGCCATCGCGGTTCGACTGTGACCGTACGCTCGGCGCCATTGACATGCAGTGTGACGCTAACCTTCTCCGCCGTCGGCTCAGACATGAAGCCCACTCCTCTCCCCCGCCTCTAATCCGGCATCCGCCGCCGCGGCCGCCTCCAGCGCACGCCGCGCCACTACCGCCGCCACCCGCTTCCGCCACGCGGCGGAGGCGTGGAGGTCAGACTCTGCGTCGAGCGCCTGACCCCAGTCGGTCAAGGTCTGCGCACGCGCCTCGGTCGACAGCCGTCCGAAGCCGTCATCCGACCGCGACTGGGGCACGGCCCCCAGCCCGAACCACGTGATCCGCACGGCATCTCCCCTGGTCACGGCCACTGCACCGACCAGTGCGAAGTCGCCCGGACGCCGCGCCACCTCGTAGATGCCGGATCGCTCCCCCGCCCGGGGTACTGGAATCTTCAGCGCGGTCAGCACGTCCGCCGGCTCCAGCGACGTGGTCAGAGGACCCACGATAAGATCCTCCACGGGCACTTCGCGCTCTCCGTCAGGACCGCTCACCAGGGCCGTCGCTTCGAGCGCCATCATCACTGCCGGCCATTCCGCCGCGGGGTCCGCGTGAGCCACGCTGCCGCCAATTGTTCCTCGAGCCCGGATGCCCCAGTGCCCGATAAGGGCTGCCGCCGCCTTCATCAAGGGCAGCGTCTGTCCCAGTTCCTGATTGAGGAAGATCTCCTCATGCGTGGTCAGCGCACCGACCACGATATGGTCCCCCTCATGCCGGACCCCAGACAGACCGTGCAGCTTCCTGATATCGACCAGCACCTGCGGGCGTGCCAGGCGAAAGTTCATCATCGGCACCAGGCTCTGACCTCCGGCCAGGACCTTGCCCTCAAACCCGGCGTCCTGGAGGAGGGCTACCGCTTCCTTGACGCTCGCGGGCGCATGGTATCGAAACGCTACCGGCTTCACGCTTTCCGACTCCCTTCGTAGAGCCGTCACTGCTCTAAATGCGCGGTCTTCCCGCTCAACCTATGTTCCCGGCCAGACCCGCCGCCGGTCCCCACTGTCTTTGAACATTGACCGCACGTTTTCCTGCCAAGCCGTGCTAACCAGCTTCGTAGCCGAGGCGCGCCAGGGTCTGATACGGGATGCCCGCTTCCATGATATCGGCATAGCGCAGCGCCGTCTCGATCCCGCGCTGCACGGGCTGATAGCCCGGGGTCGCCATGAGCGGGTTGACCCAGATGAGGCTGCGGGCTTGACCCGCCAGCACCGCCAATTCCGACGCCAGGAGCGCCGGTGATTCAGCCTCCCACCCGTCGGAGATGACCACCACGATGGTGGACGGCCGGACCAGACCGATGAGCCGGCTGGCACGCACCGTGGCGGCGATGGCGGTGCCGCCACCGAATATCCCCGCGATACGCTCAAGACCGGTCCGCGCCGCGTGGGGTGGCTTCTGCAGTTCCCCCGTCACTTCGACAAAATCCCGGGCAAAGGCCACAACGCGCACGTCTTCACGCGTGTGCACCAGGCCGTGCAGCCAGGGAAAGAAGTGCGGCACGAACTCACCCATCGATCCGGACACGTCCCACAGGACCAGCAGGCCCGGCCGTCGCCGTTTGCGGGCGAGCATTACGGGCCACGACACGACCCCACCGCGGCGCAGGGCGGCGCGGGCGGTGCGGGCCAGGTCCGGTTGGACTTTCGTCCCCTGGCGCACACCAAACAGCGCCCCGACCGTCGGGCGGCTTGCCCACGCCACGATTGCCTCACGGAGGGCGGGATGAAGACGGGGATCCGGAAGCCCAGCCCTCCCCCCTGGAGCAAGCGTGCCTCCTCCCGCACCTTGCCGGCGCTCGGGCGGTTCCTTGGCGCCCTGAACCCCTATCAGCGGCTCCGGTCCGGATGGCGCCTTCGGGTCAGGGGGCGGAACTGCCCGTGCCGGTTCGGCCCTTCAGCCAGACTCCAGGAGTTCGGCGAGACGCCCCTCCACCAGCTCCCAATCGCGCGCGTCCTTGATGATGGTTCCGAGCACCCGCCGCAGGGTCTCGGGCGTAAGCGCCGGAATGCCAAGCTCCACCGCCCCCCGCACCAGATCCAGGGTCTCCCCGATTCCCGGCGGCTTGACGAGGTCCCAGCCCCGCAGGGTTCCCGCAACACGCACGGCGTCACGCACCAGGACGAGAGCCGCCGACGGCAGATGCAGCCGCACGATCCGGGCCTCCTCGTCGGCGGCCGGCCACTCGATACGGTGATAGAGACAGCGCCGCCGGAGGGCGTCCGACAGCGGGCGGGTCCGATTGCTGGTGAGTATCGCCTGTACGGGCCCGGCGGCCGTCACGGTGCCGTATTCCGGCACCGTGACCTGGCTTTCCCCCAGGACTTCCAACAGCATAGCCTCGAACCCTTCATCGGCCCGGTCCACCTCGTCCACCAAGAGCACGGAACCAGATCCGTCCATGAGGGCTGCTAGCAGGGGACGTGGCAGAAGATACTCGCGCCGAAAGGGGTCTTCGCCCCGGCGCTCGGCCAGGTCCACCAGCTGCCGCGCATAATTCCAGTCGTAGAGCGCCTGACTGGCATCGATGCCCTCGTAACACTGCAGGCGATAGAATGGCCGGCCGAGCGCTGCGGCCAGCGCCCTTGCCAGTGCCGTCTTGCCCACCCCCGACGGACCCTCCAGGAGCAGCGGTCGCCCGATCCCCACCCCCACGTCCAAAATATCCACCAGCGCCGGATTGGCGAGGTATCCTGCTTCGTAGAGCGCGTCACTAAGCTTCAACCGCTCAACTCCCTCGGTGCGCACTCTGTCCCCGGGCCCACGAAAACAGCGGCCCCGCCGCCAGGATTCCAATGTCGAGAAGTCGGGAATCGACGGGAACAGCGTCCTGCCGGCGTTCCAGCAGGACACGAGCCGCCCCCGGAGGCGCGCACTCTCCCCTTCATGATAGCACTGAGAAAGCACTGGGCAGCCGGGCACACTTCAGGACTGGGAATGCACGCGGCGGTGGTGCCGGATCCGCGAACCCTGCCGAAGCCGCCGGCGCTCCCGGCGCGCCACGGTGATCTGACTCACATCAGGCGGGTAGAGCCGCACGAGCCAGGGCTGGGGGATCTGGATGCCGAGATGCCCGCACAGGGTGCACTGGAGCCCCGACACCTCGCGCAGTTCCATCCGATCATCAATCAGCGTGAGAGGACCCACGGGCACGACCATTTCCGTGTTGCAGACCGGGCAACGGTGCTCCTGCAGCATCTTGGGGAGCCTCCTTGACGCGGGGAGTACCCCTACCGTAGACGGTTCGGCGGGCAAATTTTCTCAGATGCTGTCAGCCGCGGGGGGATTATCAGCCGCGAAAACTGACCGGAGTGGTCGGGATTCGACAGCGTACTCAGCAGGATTGGGTATTTGCCGGCGAGGCTGAGTCCGCCTTGCCGAGGGACGCCGTCAGTTACTCTGCCTCCAATATGGCCACCGGATCCACCTTGCGCTGGCGCCGGGCATCATGCCAGGCCTGAGCCAGGTCTTCCTGATGAGGAAAGGCGTGCTTGCGGGGACACGCCTCGTAGCGGCTTCGCATCTCGGTGCAGATTCCGGTCATGACACAGGGCGCCCCGACCCGGTAAAACACTTTGGGAGCCACCTTGCGGGCTGCCCGCAGCCACTCCACCATCAAAGCGCGCACCTCCCACTGAGCCCCATAGCACTCCCGCTTGGTGGCCCAGTCGATGAGCGCTTCCCCATTCACCGTCATCACGACATGGGTGATCTTGGCTTCACCGGTGAGGTAACGCGCATCCTCCTGCGGGATGGCGCAGTCACGCTCCAGCCACTCGGCCAGGCGTGCTCCTTCCTCCAGATGCTTCACGTAGGCGTCCAGCGCCTCCGGGTTCGCCCTGATGGTGGGCGGCACCACAAACGATTGAAAGTGCCGGCCCTTAACGTAACGCCCCGACTTGACCGAAAACACGACGCCGGTCCGGCGGCGCGTGATCTGCTTGAGGGCGGCGATGGAGCAGGAGTAGGCAAACGTGAAGGATAGGTGGCCGGCGACGGTCCAATGCTTGGAGGCGACGGTCGTGCGGACAGCCCCCGCCTTCTCCACGTCAGACATCGAGTCCAGGAGCTGAATGGGTGTCTTCGGGGAATAGCAGTTTCGCGCACCCACCGCCGCCAGGTCATCGGCCGGGCGGTCAGGCAGGGGCTGGTAGGTCTCGCGGTCCACCAGGCGGTTGACTGCGATGAGCTCACAGTAAAGTCCTTCCGGCAACGGCACGGCGATCTCCTCCCCATGGCGCGGACTTCCAGGCCATTCGCGATATGTGCCTCCAACTCCTGCGCTGGACTACAAGATGTGGCGGATGCTACCGTTCGCGCCAGTACCGCACCTGCCCCGCCACCAGCGTCCCCTGCACGACGGGCCGTCCCCCTTCCGCCAGGGTCTGCAGGGGGTTTTCGGCAAACACCGTGAGGTCGGCGGGATGGCCCGCCGCCACCAATCCGCCGGGGCGGCGGTCTGCACGCGCCGCAGCCCGGGAGTAGGCCATGATGGCCTCGTACGGCGAGAGGGCGCGCTCGTCATCGCCCCGGTAGTCCACCCCGCGCACCGCCACCTCCAGCGCGGGCATGGGATCGGCCGGCACGATAGGGGCGTCAGATCCGAACGTCACGACGAAGCCGGCATCGCGCAGAGCCCGCCAGGCAAAGGCGAGCGTGCCCCGGCCACCCAAGCCTCTTTGCAGGGCAGGCACGTCGCCGGGCAGGTGAAACGGCTGCATGGACGCTGCCAGGCCCTGTCCCGACAACCGCACAAGGTCAGCCGGATCCACCAGTTGGGCATGCTCGATGCGCGAGAGAGCCGCGCCTCGCGCGGGGACTTCCAGCAGGGCTTCCCAAACGTCCCCGACGGCCGCGTCGCCAATCGCGTGAATGGCCGCGGCCCACCTGTACCCCGCCAGCTGCCTGAGGCGCTCGCGTAGCTCCGGACCATGCAGGCGGGGTACGCCCGTGCCCGCCCCGTCCTCGTATGGCTCTTTCATCCAGGCGGTGCGGGTGCCGAGTGCGCCGTCCGAAAACAGCTTCACACCGAGCGTCCGAAACCAGCCCGGCTCATCTTCGCGGACACCGTCGGGAGACGCTTGGCGACCGTCGGAGTCGATCCAGAACACTTGCAGCCGAAGACCGTACTCCGGGCCCCAGCTGCGCAGCACGGCGTCGCTGCGGACTCGCTCCATGGC
>JBMFXK010000228.1:0-5246 GCA_049964315.1 Clostridia bacterium
GCCAGATCTTCACGCTTTTCGATGCCGATGCCGTGCTCGCCGCTCACGCTCCCGCCGAGGTCCAGGCACGTGGCCAGGATTTCATGGCCCGCCTCCACCACGCGGCGGACGGTCTCGGGACGCAGGTCCTGGTAGAGCAGGAGGGGGTGCAGATTGCCATCTCCGGCGTGGAACACATTGGCGATGGGGATGTTGTAGGCGCGCGACACTCTTCCGATGGCCGCGAGCGCTTCCGGCAGCCGGCTCCGGGGGATCACGCCGTCCTGTACGTAATAGTGCCGCGCGAGCAGCCCCATGGCGCCAAAGGCTGTCTTCCGGTTGGCCCACCAGAGGTCCCGCTCCGGTTCACTGCCGGCTCTTCTGACCGTATGAGCTCCATGCCGCACCAGCGCATCCTCCACGAGTTGCGCCTCCTCCCGCACCCGGGCCTCCCGCCCGTCCACTTCGGCCAGCAGAACCGCTCCCAGCGTCTCCGGATAACCCACTCGGTAGCGGCCACGCTCCACCGCGCGCACGGCCAGCGGATCCATCATCTCCAGGGCCGCCGGCACGATGCCGTCCGCGATAATCGCGGAGACGGCGCGGCTGGCGTCGTCCACGCTGTCAAAGATGCCCATGATGGTCGCGTGGGCCGGGGGCAGCGGCAGGAGGTTGACCCACGCGCGAACGATGATGCCCAGAGTCCCTTCCGAACCCACCAGAAGCCCTAGGGCATCAACCCCGTTCGCGAAGCCTCCGGGGTCGCCCATGCGCGCCAGTGTACCGTCCGGGAGCACCACGTCGGCCATGCGGACATGGTTCACCGTCACGCCGTACTTGAGGCAGTGGGGGCCTCCCGCGTTCTCGGCCAGGTTGCCACCCAGCGTGCAGGCCTGCTGGGAGGAGGGATCCGGGGCGTAGTAGAGGCCGAAACGGGCGGCCTCCCTGGAGATGTGCTGATTGACCACACCCGGCTCCACCTCCGCCAGGCGGCGCACCGGATCGATCTGGACGATGCGGTTTAGACGGGAGAGGTGAAGCACCACCGCTCCATGCTCGGGCACCGCACCGCCCGACAGGCTGGTGCCGCCGCCGCGAGCCACCACCGGGACCTGCCGCCGATGGAGCACCCGCATCACCGCCGAGACCTGCGCCGCGTCCTGCGGCCACACCACCAGGGACGGCGCCCCGTCCGCCAACGTGAACCCATCGGTCCGGTACGTCGCCAGCACGGCCGGCTCCGCATTCACGTAGCGGGGGCCGACAATCCGCCGGAGCTCATCCACGATGGACACCGGATGCCTCCCCCCTGATTCCCCCAATTTCCGCGGTCTCTCCGGTCGACAGCGCCTCGTACACCACATCCACCCAGTGAAGCGCCTCCACCGGGCGGTTCTGCGATCGCAGGCCGCTCTGAATCTGGAGCAGACATCCGGGATTGGACGTCACGACACGCCCCACCACCGCTGGAACGCTCGCCACCTTGCGGGCCTGCAGCACACGCGCCATATCGGGATGGGTCAGGTTGTACACACCGGCCGACCCACAGCAGAGATCGGCGTCGGGCATCTCGACAATCGGAATGCCGAGGCGAGTCAGAATGGCCCGCACCGGCTCTTTCAGCCCCTGGGCGTGAACCAGGTGACAGGCGTCGTGGACCGTGACGGGTTGGGGGTGTGCAGACCCCATTGGAAGTCCTTGGGGAAGTTTGGCCGGATCCACCAATTCGAGGACGTCGCGCACGCGCGACTGAAAGGCCAGCGCCCGCTCCTTCCAGGCGGGATCGTCGCGAAACCACGCCCCGTACTCTTTCAGTGCCGCCCCGCACCCTGCCGCATTGGTGACGAAAAAGTCCACGCCAGATTCCTCAAAGCGCTCGATGTTGGTCTTGGCCCAGCGGCGGCCCGACTCCGGGTCGCCCTGATGCCGGGCCAGCGCCCCGCAGCAGAGCGGCTCTGCCTCTACTGACACGTCGAAGCCGAGGCGGCGCAGCAGGTCCGCACTCCGGCGGTTGGTTTCCGCATAGAGCCCCTCCATCACGCAGCCGGCAAAGAACAGGACCCGGGGCCCTACCGGCTGGGGTGTGCGGCGGGTCTGGTGCGCCGCAACCTCAGCCGGCACTCCCTGCAACAGACTGAGAGCAGGCCCCCACGGTGCCGGCAGCGTGCGTCCGAGGCGGGCGATGCGGCGGATCCCGGGCCGGCCGGCCAGCTTGGCCCAGCGGCGGAATCGCCGGATCCCGGCCCGGCTGCCGAGCCATTGCCGCCCGAGCAGCGGCAGTGGCTTCACACGGCCCGCCAGGCCGCGAAGCTCCTCCACGGCGTGGCCGACCGGAACGTGCGCCGGACACACGGCCTCACAGGCCCGGCAATCCAGGCAATGATCAAGCGCGGTCCAGGCGGCCGGATCCGGCTGACGGCCCTCGAGGAGGCCCGTGCGCACCTCATCCAGGAGCACGACCCGTCCCCGCGGCGACTCGGCTTCGGATCCGGTCACCTGATAAGTGGGGCAGCTCGGCAGGCAGAGTCCACAGTGCACGCACATCGAGGTGTCGACGTGAAAGGCGTTCATGGCAAGCCTTCTTCCGCAAGCGGGGGCAGGATCCCATCCGGGTCTACGGCGGTCTGAAACCGTCTCAGCGCGGGATAGACCTCGCGGGAAACCCGAGTCGGAACGGGCGGGCCGCCAAAAACTCTCCCCCCCAGTCCCCACGGCGTGGACGCCCCGTCGGGCCCGCCGGCGCGGTCCAGAACGTGCAGCACCCCGGAGCCAAGGCTTAAGAGCGCCCGCCCGCCGCCGGGCGGAGCTCCGGCGATGACGTCGCCGGTTCTCTCGCGCTCCAGCGGGATCTGAGCGTAAACGCCCGGCACTTCCCATGCCGCCGGTTCAGCGGCGCGCCCGGCCAACGCCGAGTGCTCCAGCACATCGAGGGGCGCCGTCAGGCGCAGGGTCCGTCCCGACCCGTCAATCAGCACCTCGGCATGGGCATCCGGCCAGCCGGCATCCAGCACGGCCTCAACGTCGGGCCACCAGGTTGCGTAAGCATCGGTCGCGACCGGCACCACCACGGTGCCCAGCGGCGCCTGTGGGCGCGGCGCCAGCTTCAGGGTGAGCGCCACCAACACCCCGAATGCACCCCGGCTCCCCCAGTACAGGCGGGGCATGTTGTATCCGGCCACGCTCTTCACAACGCCCGCGCCGAGCCGCACCTCCCCAAAGGCCGGCGTCACCGCGCGCAGTCCCAACACCCGGTCGCGGACAGCACCGTATCCGCTCAGGAGTCCCGCGAGCCCCATGCTCACGAGGCCGCCCAGCGTGTCGTCGTCGCCGTCGGGAAGCCCGACCGGAAACCACTGGGCGCGCGCCTCCAGCTCTGCATTCAGCGCGGCCAGGCTGGTGCCCGCCGCAACCTCTACGGTGAGGTCCTCGGGGTGAAAATCAAGGATCCCGCGAACGTCCTGCATCGGCAGCACCCGCATGTTGTCGGGCACCGGTCCCAGCCGCCGCCCGGCTCCTCGGGCGAGCACCGTCTGACCGCACCGGCGCGCTTCCTCAAACTCGGCCCGTATCCACTCCGGAGGCGAGCCGGCGGCCGACATCAGGCGCCCCGCTGCCAGAGATGCTCCACCGCCCAGCCCGAGATGATCGGGCGCACCCGGTAAACGTCGGGCGTGGTCAGGTTTTGCCAGTCGGAGAATCCCACCTCCGGACGGAAGTGGCGCAGGACGAGCGTCAACAGGTTTCCGTGCGTGACCAGGATAGGCCGTGAGAAGCCCTGACGAACCAGATCAGAAACAGCCCACAGCGCCCGACGGGTCGCCTCGGCCGTCGTCTCGCCGCCATGGAAGCGGCGCTCGGTGTCGTCGAACGATGCGCGCAAAAGATCGAGCCAGTCCTCCCGCGGCTCGGCCGTCAGCGTTCGCTCCACCAAGCGGCCATCGACGCGGACCGGCATGCCGCTGGCGGCAGCAATGGCCTGGGACGTCTGGTAGGCGCGGCGCATCGGGCTCGACACCAGGATGTCGGCGGACTCCCGGGCCAGAACCTGAGCCAGGGCCTCCGCGTCGCGGACTCCCGTGGACGAAAGCGGCGCCCGATCTTCCTGTCCGAGCGCGTGTGCATGCCGCACCAGGATGAGGGTCGGCGGATCCACCTGACAACTGCCTCCTATTCCCGCTCCACGAGCCCCGCGATCCAGGACGCGATGGAGGTGACTGTGGCCTGCCGGACAAACACCTTCTCCATCAACACCCGCTGCACCTCTGGATCGCGGTCAAGACAGCCGTCCTCGAGCACCGTCAGGATATAGTCTTTGTCCGCCGCCTCCCGCACCGTGGAAAGGACGACTCCACTGGTCGCGATGCCCGCCAGCACCAGGTGGCGGATGTCCTGCGCACGCAGGATAACGTCGAGATCGCTGCCGGCAAACGCGCTGACGCGCTTCTTCGTGACGATGATGTCGTCGTGTGCCAGGTGTAGATCCGGATGCATATCGCCGAGCCCCGGCCCGCCTCCGTCTGTGCGCTCCCGCAGGGTACGAAATGAGCGGTTGCGGTCGCTCACCTCAGGATATTTGGGACGAAACGCCACCCGGATAAACAACACCGGGATATCGTAGGCCCGCGCGGCGGATACGGCCCCGCCCACCCGTGCCACATAATCGCTCGCCTCGCTGAACTGATCGACGATGCCTTGCTGGACATCCATAATTAAGAGTGCGTCCCGGTCCACGAAGAGCCTCCTTCAAGTGGATACGCCAGTCCCAGTCCCACAGTGCCTCGCCGCCCGAGCCAGGGGGTGAGAAGCCGGCGCTCCCTTCCCGATTCCCTTCACACTTTAGTCATATAGAAACGTGTGCGCCGGTGAAGACATGCCGGCACCTTGCGGGAGGGAGGAAGCCGCCCCTCCCGGCTCGAATCCGTCACGTCTGAACGGAGGCGGCGATGCCTGAAGTAAGGATTGTCGGCAGTGCCTACCCGACGCTTGAGCTTACGCTGGCCGCGGGCGAGGATGTGGTGGTGGATCCGGGACGCATCGGCTGGTACGCCCCTTCGGTGCGCCTCCACACGGGCACGGGTCCCCGCCGCCACGGCGGCCTGCTGGCCGCGGCCGCCCGGCGCCTTGGGGGCGGGAGCTTTCTGGTCACGACCGTGCGCGGGCCGGGTCTGGTAGCTCTGGCGGCGGCCGTCCCCGGCCACATCGTGCCGGTGACCCTGGCAAACGGCGAGGGCCTCCTGGTGCATCAGCACGCCCTCCTGGCGTACGAG
>JBMFXK010000229.1:0-1508 GCA_049964315.1 Clostridia bacterium
GACCGCGGGATACTTTGCTGCCCGCTCCGGCCTCCCGGTGCCTCCCGAGCTGCCCCGCCTCCGGATCGTGCAGCGCGCCCAGCTGGGCCCGGCACTCGCCTTTGCGGCCGCCCGTCTCCAACTTCCGGCACCGCCCTTTTCGTGCGGCCCTGTCCGCCACCAGTAAGACAACGGCCCGCGTCCGTGGACGCGGGCCGCCTGGCCAATCGCCGCCTGCTCTAGTCGTAACGGATCCGGGGATCGAACACGCCATACAGCAGGTCGGCCACGAGGTTGCCGGCGATGGTCAGCATCCCGGTCAGGAGCACGGCTGCCATAACAATCGGGTAGTCGCGCTTGATGGCGGCGTTGTAAGTCAACAGCCCCATCCCCGGGTAATTGAACACCACCTCGGTGAACAGCGCGCCGGCAATCAGCGACGGGATATTGTAGCCGAACAGCGTGATGAGCGGCAGCACCGAGTTCCGCAGCGCGTGCTTGAACACGACCGTGAACTCGGACAGCCCTTTGGCCCGTGCCGTACGGACATAGTCCTGGACGAGTGAGTCCACCATCGAGGTCCGCATGAACCGCGACCAGCCTGCCACCGACACGATGACCAGTGTGAACACCGGCAGTGTCACGTGCGACAGCCAGTTCCCGAAGTTCTGCGGGGCGGTCGGGTCAGAGATGCCGCCCGATGGGAACAGGTTCAGGTTGATGGCGAAGAACACCAGGACGATGATCGCCACCCAGAACGTCGGCATCGAGTAGAAGAAGTAGGAGATGGTGGTGCTGGTGTGGTCGAACCACGAGTCCCGCCAGTAGGCCTGGACGCAGCCCAGCAGGATGGCCACCGCGTTGGAGATGACGGTCGAGATGCCCACGATGGCGAGCGTCCTCGGCATGTCAATCTCAAACAGTTTGGCTACCGTCAGGTTGTAGAAATACGAGGTGCCGAGGTTGCCATGCAGGATGGCCCAGAACCACTTTGCATACTGGATGTAAAGCGGCTTGTTGAGACCAAACTCCCGGTCGATGGCGGCCACACGCTGAGGCGTGGCCTTGGGGCCCAGCATGGCCTGGGCGGGACCGCCCGGCACCACGTGAACCAGGAGGAAGCTCACGATGGTGAGCCCTATCATCGTCGGGATGGACTGGATGATGCGCTTGACGATGAAGACCGCCATATATTCTTACACCCCCAGTAGACGTGGGTCGAACGCCTGCCGCAGCGCGTCCCCCAGGAAGTTCACCGCGAGTTCCACGATGACGATCATGAGACCCGGGGGGTACATGAGCCACCAGGCGCCCTGGAAGATGTAGCTCATACTGTCGGACAGCAGTTCACCCCAGTTTGGTGCCGGTGGCGGGAGTCCGAGGCCGAGGAACGAGAGCCCGGCGATGGTCAGGATGACGCCTCCTACCTGGAACGTCGTCGTGACCGTCAGTACGCCGATGATGTTCGGCATCATATGCCGAATCATGATGCGCCAGTTGCTGGCACCGCTGGCCCGTGCCGCCTCCAC
>JBMFXK010000229.1:1518-5194 GCA_049964315.1 Clostridia bacterium
GCGCTGTTTGATGGACAGCACCTCGCCGCGCACCAGACGCGTGACGCCAAACCAGGCTGTGCCCGACAGGATTAGTGTGAGGAGGAGGGCGCTCGGAGTGAAGACGGCGTCAAGCAGCAGCAGCAGGAACAGTGTGGGGATGGAAAAGAGGACGTCGATGATACGCATCAGCACCACGTCCAGGGCTCCGCCCACCACACCGGAAATCATGCCGTACAAAAGCCCGATGACCATGCTCACAATCGTGGAGGCAAAGCCCACGATGAGGGTGACCTGGCCGCCGACCATGAGCCGAATGAGTTCGTCACGACCCAGCGCATCGGTTCCGAGCAGATGTGCAGCGGACGGCGGCTGGAGAATCTGCAGGAGGTTGGGGGCGTCGGGCTGGGCATGATCAATTAATGGCCCGAGAAAACTGAAGACCACGCAGAAGACCATCATGGCGGTCCCCGCGACGGCGAGCGGGCTCGACCAGAAGAGACGCCATTGGCGTGATGTTGTTGGCTCCGGAGCAAGTCCCTGTTTCTCCTCCGCAAGCTCAACCTCGCTCGGGGGGACAACTGCCATCAAACGCACCTCCATACCTTGTACAGTGCAGGGGCCCACGTGCTTCCGAAACGGATTGGTTGCTTGTCTTGTTACAGGCGTCGTGCCGTGTTTGGACCCGTGATCATTCGGCGCGCCTCGACGATAGTCCTCTTCGTTAGAGCAAACTGCGTCGATTTCGGAGCAAGGGATGCTTCTAGGCCCGCGTTTGGTTCAACGTATGGCGGCTCACACGGGGTGTCAAGAGGATCTATCAGATAGATAGGCCGTTGCACAAATCTTTCTGGCGTTTAAGGTCCACCGCTGGCTAGGACCGCGGCTCGGGCTCCTCCCGGTACTCCTGTTCGCCCGTCTCCGGGTTGACGTACAGGCGCAGGCGGCGCCCCGCGTCGTCCCGCACCACCTCCTCCGTCGACTTGAATCCCGGGCGTGGCCGCCGCGTGAGCAGGAACACGGCCAAGAGGCCCAAGACCAGGACCGCCCCCGTCCCTATCTCGGCGAAGGTCATGGACTTTCCGCCCTCCTCCTAAGTGCCCGATGACGAGGAGGGTGCCGGCGAGCTGTACAGAGGCTGCCCCGTCCACCCAAACGGCCACGCATAGTTGGCGCCGTACACCTGGTCAAATAGTGTCTTTGCCCCCGGGTCCTTGAGGTGGAAGAACTGATCGTACACGGCCCGCGCCACGAATCCCGAATACGACCCGAAGACGCCGTCGTGGATCCATACCACGACATCGATCTGGGGAGCCGGATAACTGCCGCTGTAGGTCGACGGATTGGCCGGGGCAAACGACGTGAAGAAGGCGTCGTTCACGGTGCCGTTGGCCTTCTGGGCGGTGCCGGTCTTGGTGGCCACGTACATGGGAATGCCGGCCATGGCCCCGTAACCGGTGCCCGTGGGGTCCTGGGCGGACATCTCCATGCCCTGGTGGATCACGTCATAGATCCAGGGCTGGAACCCGGTCTTGGCCTGGACTTTGGGCTGGATGACCTTGACCACCTTGCCGTCCGGCGCGGTGATGTAAGAGCCGAGGTGCGGCCAGTAAAGCGTGCCCCCGTTGGCCACCGCCGCCTCCGCCCGCGCCAGGCCGATCAGGGTGTAGCCGGACAGTCCCTGTCCGATGACGGTGTCGAGGTTGTACCCCCAGGTCCAGGGCACGTGCTGCGTCTTGGCCAGCAAGGCGGGCGTGGGCATAACGCTGGCGGCTTCCCCGGGGACGTCGATGCCGGTCGTGGTGTCGAGCCCGTACAGCTTGATGTACTGGTCCATCTTCTGGATGCCCATCCAATAGCCCACCCAGTAAAAGTACACGTCGTCCGAGTGTTCGATCGCCTGGACCATGTCCTGAGGGCCGAAACCGGGCGGGTACCAGTTCTTGAATGCGGGGTCGAGCGAGAAATACCCGATGTCGTCCACGATCGTGGACGGCGTCACTGTACCCGAGGCCAGCGCGCCTCCCGCGATGATGGGCTTGAAAATGGATCCGGGGGCAAACTGCCCCATAATCGCGTTGTTGTAGAACGCCCCTTCACTGTTGGCCTGGTTGATGGCGGCCTGGGAGGCCGGATAGCTGATGAGCTGGGGATTGTAGCTGGGCAGACTCGCGATGGCCAGGATGTCGCCATTCTGCGGGTCGGTGACGATGACCGCTCCCTGGGTCGCTGTCGGCGAGTACGGCCCGCCGCCGTAGCGCAGCGGCGACGTCTGCATCGCGTGCATCACGTAGGCGAGCGCGTTGGTGGCCGTCATCTCCAGGTTCCAGTTAATTGTGAGATGGAGGGTGTCGCCGGCTGTGGCGGGTTTCTGGCCATACAGCTTGACGATGTCGCCCGCCTGATCAACTTCCACGATCTGGGTGCCCTGCTGGCCGGCCAGATAGTTCTGGTAGCTCCCTTCCAGGCCGTCCGCGCCGAACAGCGTATTGGGATTGAGCTTGGACTGCGCCAGTTCCTGCGGCGTCCGCGGCGACTCGTTCAGATATCCAACAAAGTTGCCGAAGGTCGCGCCCTGCGGATACTGCCGCACCGGTACGGGAAACAGATGCAGGTTGGGAAAGCGCGTCCGCTCCTCCTCATAGGTGGTGATCTGCTTGGGGGTCAGGCTTTGATTAGGATCCAGCACCACCGGCTGATACGAATACTGGCGGTGCAGGGCTTGGTTGATGACGGCATCCAGTTTGATGGGCGACGTGCCCAGCAGCACCGAGAGGGCGTCAAGTTCTTTCGGCGGCATCGCGCCGTCGACCGTGGGGTCCAGGTATTCGAGCTCCCAGCCGGGGATGCTGTCGGCCAGCACGGTGCCGTCGGATGTCACGATATTGCCGCGCGGCGCGATGACCGGAATCTGGCGGAGGTAATCCCGCTGGGCCAGGCTCTGGTAGTGGGCGGCCTGCCGGATCTGGAGATACCATAACCGAGCGGCGACGCTGCCCAGTAACAGAAACAGCGCGACAGCAATGCTGAGCGCACGCCGCGCCGCCATTTTCTGGGTCAATCAGGATCCCCCCTGCCAATCGAACGTCACACGCTCCGCCGCAGTTTCGTTCGCGAGCCGCTTGTCTGATCCTGTCAGGCGGCCTGCCAAATGCTACAGAACCTGCCTGTAGGAGATCGCAGACCGGGCGAGAAGTCTCCCGGCGAGGCGATCGATATGACGGTCCCCGGTGTGTTTCTGGAGTACGCCGAACGTCACCAAGACTCCCCGGCCCAGTATAGCCGGACAGGAGAGGGCTTCGTACCCACAACCGCCCTCGAGATGGCCACGCGGGTCGCACGGCTCGCCCGCTGGCTGTCGGAACTGGGCGTCGACACGTCGCAGCGCGTTTGTCTGATGGCCGCCACCCGACCGGAGTGGGTGCTGGTGGATCTGGCCGTGACTGCCCTTGGCGCCATCGTGGTGCCGATATATCCCACTCTGCCGCCGGAGTCGGTGCGCTACATCATGCAGGATTCGGGCGCCCGCCTGGCCGTACTCGAACACGACGCGATGCGGGCAGGTGTTCCCGAGGGTGTCCCGGTGCTGGTGATGCACGGCGGCGAGTTCGGAGCCCGCCTCGAGCATGGGCCCGGCGATCCCGCCTGGCTTCGAAAGCGGCTGGCCGCCCATCCCGGGCGCGATCACCTCGCCACC
>JBMFXK010000230.1:0-5191 GCA_049964315.1 Clostridia bacterium
GGGTGAAGCCGCCGCACAGCGTATACGCGTCAAAGCTTAAGGCAAACCCCCACACCGCTGACCAGGTCGCCCCCCACGGTAGGACGTGGTGCACCCGGCGGCCTGATGTGGGCAGGGCTGTCCACTTGACCGGATGGGCCGAACACGCCGTCGCCGCCCCCCAGGGTCCGTCCATCTACACGCCGCCTCTCAAGATGCCGGTGATCCGCCGCAGGCGGACGGCTCGAGCTTCCACCGGCCGACGAATCCCGCCGCCACCTGCGGTGGGCCCCTCGCCAGGAAACGGGCCCGAATCCCCGCGACGGGTGGCTGTCGTCTTCTGGATAAGATTCCCCCGCACGGGGTGCTCGGGGTCGACCCCGGTAGGCGTCCTCCAAGTTGGGACCACGCCCTTCGAGTGGGGGGATGCCATCGGGTGTCCACGCCGGCAGTACTCCGCCGCGCGCACACCGCACGGGATCGACATCGCGACGGGACTGCGCATCGTCCGGCATCCCGGGGGTCCAGGATGTGGCCGGATCGGGTCTGCTGGCGATCTTCTATCCTAATGACTACGGCACGGCCGACCAGCATGTGGTGCGTGCGCTACAACAACTGGAACCCCATGACCTCCCCCCGGTGTGCGCCTGAGGGACGCGAACCCAAAGCCCTCACCGCAGCGGAGGTCATCACCATCATTCAGGTTTACCGATGGAAGGCCCCGCGCTTAACCACCAGTTCGACTCGTCACGGTGGCGCCCCGTGACATCGATATGGCGCTGTTCTCGCTCACGGAGTAATGAGATAGGGGTGTGCCCGATAAGGCGTGGGGTATCCAGGAGAACTTGGCGGTGCGCAACGAATACGGGCCCGCAGAGGGGACGCTTGCCTTCCTGGCGACGGGGCGCCAAGTGTGACCGTACTATCAATCAATTCGCCAGCCAGAACGCCGCCCGGACCTGGACACCGTAGTCGGTCTGTCTCGAATCGCCCTTCCCTCAAGAGAGAGGGGCGTGGCGCCACTGCGTCCGCCGAAAGAACCGTCCCGGTGGCACCAGTCGTTCGCGGGATTCCTCACCCAGTGGATCGGGCCTCGGGGTAGTGGCCCGTTGGCTCGCGTCCGTGCCTTCTCATCCCCTTGGCATCGCAGTACCGCGAGCCATCGCAGCGTTGGCCCGCGTGACTCAACGCTATTCCCGCACGTTTATGGATGAAAGTACGATGATCGGCGAGCCGAGAGGAGGAGCGCGTGACGCGGACCCGATTCAGGCACGGCATCATCTTGCTGGGGGCATCGGCCATACTGGCCGGATGCGGGACGATGTCCTCCGCCCGCTCGGCGACGAGCCGGCACCCCCCCGTGCGTGCCGCATCCCCGACACCCTCCCGATCGGCCCCGATCAGGCCAGGCTCCCCGTCGCCCTCCATCGCCACGACGGCAGAGTTGCCGCCGTTCAATACCGTGCAGATGATCACGCCCCAGACGGGTTGGGTTCGCACGACCAGGTTCAACACCGCCGGCGTTGCAGTCGGTTCCACCCTGTGGCGCACCACTGACGGGGCCAAGACCTGGCGAAGGGTCCTCCGGGCCTCCGGCACTGTCCTCACTTGGGTGGCCCCGACCTCAGCAAGCGCCTGGATCGTGCGGCAGACCCAGGCGGGCCATCGTTTTCAGGTATGGACCACCGCGGACGGGGGCGCACACTGGCAGGTCGTCACCCGCTCAATCCCCTGGTCGGGATCCGTTGTCACGGCCTTTCTGACCGTGTCAGCTGCAGGCATGGCGTCGCTCTTGGCCTCGGGTCCGGTCGGGACACAGACGGGGCCGCAGGCGCTGTGGCTCCTCACGGACAACACGGTGGCCGCGACTCCGGTCTATACCAGCACCAACACGCAATTCAGCGCGGCAAGTTGGGCCACCCCGACGGTCGGCTGGATGATCGCCAGTTCCGCGCTGATCAACGACACCGCCGCGGTCCTCTTTCGCAGCCCGGACGGCGGCCGGCAGTGGACCCCGGTCCCGTTGCCGGTTCCCGCCCGCCTCCCCTCCGCCGCCAACGGCCATCCCCAGGATATCCCGTTCCTGTCGTTGAATGCGCCGCCGACTTTCCTGACACCCACCGACGGGTATCTTATCGCCTCCGTGACGGACGGGCCGGTTCAGGGGCCCCTGATCACCTCCCCCGTGCTCTATCAAACGACGAACGATGAGACGTGGAGCCCCGTGTGGCTCGGCGCCCCCAACCAAAGTCTCACCCAACTCCAATGGGTGGATCCCCAACACGCGTGGGTGATGCTCACGTCCGATAATGGTGCCCAGGAGACCATCGCCACCTCGGCTACCGGTGGACGTTCCTGGGTCGCGGCCAGCGCCCTACCGGACGCCACCGCGCGCCCCACGGACGATTTGCTCGCCCTGTCAGCCACGGCGGCCATCGTGTATGCCGTGGGGCCCCATGATGCCCTCCAGGTCTATCACACGACGGATGGTGGACGGACATGGCAGGTGGGGCGGTAACCCCCCCACCTCCTTCGTCCTTCGGAACCTGTTGGGCTTCCAGAGATGCCTGGGGACGATGGGCGCTACGGGCGGGGTTAGCGGTCGGCGGCGCGGCGCAAGCTCGGGGACGGGCGCGCGAGGCCGCCGACATGGACCCGACGCGCGGACCGTCTGGACACGACGGACTATGCGCAAAGCTTGCTGGTGGTGGTGAGGCCAACCTGATCGTGGCCCTGACGTGCATCGCCCGGTTGCATTCCGGCATGGGGGGCGTATGAGTTCATAAGCGGCGCGCCCAATCCGAGCAGCCCCTTAGCGGCGGCTCACCGGCGTGGCCGGCGTCGCGGCAGAGGTCATCGTGGGCAGGCCACGGAGGCGTTCATTACGCCCCGCAAGGGACTCGTGTTCAGCCCCAGACCTCAGTCCGCGGTTCTGATGCTCGGAGCAGCGCAGCCGGCCTATGGGCGACGGCCGCGGTAGACCGCGATCCGCGCGTTGAACCGCCGGTGCGGGTTCACATGGGCCATCGGATCGGGGATCGGCCACCGCCACCGATTTTCCGCGATGACGAGACGTTCCGTGTCCGCCCTCCTGGTCCACGGGTCCTTACCACCCTTCCGGGACCGCCGCGGACCCCGCCGATTACGCACTGGGCGGGGGACCTGATTCGCCCAAATGCCCCAACCAGTACCCGACCGCGCTTTCCCGCTCCCGAAGGGACGGCTCCGGCACGCCGGAGCCACTCGCGGCGTCTGAGCCCTCACGGTCGTGGGCAGGGGCCATCGGAGTAGTGACCGCGACGATGCTGGCCATAACGACGGTCACAGGAATCCACAGCGGTGCCAACACAACCAGGCTCGCCAGTCCGGCCAGCATGAGGACGATGCCCACCAGGCCCAGGACGAGCCACGGTAAACTCACGAGGGCGAAGTACGCGGCGATGGCCTCGCCGATCCGACCACTCATATGAACACCGGCGATCGCCAACCCCACCATCAGGGGCACGCCCGCCACGAACCCCCCGAGAAACAACACCCCCGCGACCGATAAGTACCCGTCGGCCAGTGCCCGCGCACCCCGTCCGACAGCCGCCCACGGCCGCCGGACACAGGTGCGCCACACATAGCGGGGTCCCACCGCTGCGGCCCGCACCCATCCCATGGTCGTGCCCTCCCGATTGGGAACCGGTCCTCAGGCGTCCATCTCTTCGACCCGTCCATCCCTTCCCCCCATTCTACGTGGAAATACGGAGGCGCGACTGGTCACCCCGCTGGGAGCCGCCACGCCGCTTCTGGTCCAGGAAGGATGGCGATGGTTCGCGTTCCACCTGCCCCTGAGTGCGCCCCAGGGCAATATCCAGGTCGCGAGCCCCGCATCCCGTCTCGTGCCGCACCTCGGGCGGCGCAGAAAAGCCGTGAATCACCGGGAGGTCTACCGAGGAACCCGCGCACTCCCCCGGTCGTCACGGCCACGTGCCCGGCCACGAACACCCCGCTGGGCGCGCGAGCGTTCGGAGGAACCGAAAGACTGTCCTCGTCCATGGCCAGCTCAGACCATCCGAAACCATCAGGCTCTCCGGCACGTTGTGAGGGGTGAAGGCCACACAGGCGGACACTCCGGAGAGGAGGCAGTCGACGACGATGGTAAGAAGGCACGTGTCCGCTTTCATCCGAGGCGCAGCCCTGGCAGCCATCCTGCTCGTCACCAGCGCGTGTGGAGTGCGCTCCGCCGGTTCTCCTACCCGGCCATCGCACGCGAATGTCTCCTCTTCGGCCCCGGCTTCGTCGTCGGCCTCCTTATCGCCATCGCCTTCCAGTCCTGCCAGCGCTTCAAGTCCTGCCAGTCCGGCGCGCATCGTCTGGGCTCCCGTCGTGACCACGGCCCTCTCGCACGTGGCCCGTATCTCCTCCGTGCCGCTCGAAGGGCCGGCCAATGCCGTTGGATGTCTCGGCGGTGTCAATGCCGGCTCGACCTGCTGGACGGCGGCCTGGTATCAGGCGAGTACGTTCTCGTACTGGATCCATGTGGGGTTGTGTCCGTCCCTGCAAACGGCGGGAGAGGCCGTTCAGGCGGTTGGGCAGGCCGTCTGCAATCAGTCGATGGCTGCCCTCGTAGCGGGCTACGACTTCGGGGGTATACAGTACTCGACCAGCGCACAGGCACGCGCGACGGTAGCGATGCCGGCCCCCACGGGAACGCCGGTGGATCTTGGATCCGGGATCACGGGTTTCACCGACGCTCCCGGCGTGATCGCGTGGACGGAAGGTGCGTGGCATTTGGCCGTGACCTTCGGAACCTGTCCTCCGGGAACAAACCGCGCGCAACAGGCGCGCACCCAAGCCAGCACCATCGTCGCCTACTTGCACACCCATCTCCTGCCCGAGACGGTCGGGTCGTTCAGCTTCGGCGCCTCCTGCGGGGACGTCAGCAGCGCGCTCACCTCGCTGGTGTGGGCGTGGCATCGCACCGTGTATTCGGTCTCGGTGGTCGGCTATGACCCGTTGCAGGCCGTCCGGCTCGCCATCGCCATGGAGCCTTGGCCGTAGGGTCGACGCGTGCGATGCCCGTACCTGCTGGAGCGGCGAATCGCTGAGACGAAGGCGCTGCCTGCCGACGCCGAAACCGTGCCAAGAGGCGAATGCCGCAGGTTTTTCCCGTGTTGATCTCATCGCCCCTCTAACACCACCAGCAGCCGGCGGGCCGTCGCTTCGC
>JBMFXK010000231.1:0-5170 GCA_049964315.1 Clostridia bacterium
GGGTGCTCGACGCTGCCCTCATCAATGCGGGCACCGCTGGCTTCCACGGTCAGCGTGTAGTCCGCCCCATCCTCCCCCGTGAGGTGAAACTGATATACACCGACTGACTGCGCCAGCTGATCGGCTCCCTTTTCGTTCAGGCGCGCCTTCAGGCTCTCGACCAGTTCCTTTGTGGTCATGCCCAAAAAACCCCTTTCAAGTAAGACCTTCCGGTGTCCGGACGCTCTCGCCGCCCCATTTACATGAGTCCGGTCATCACGCGCCGCTGGATCTGGGAAGTCCCTTCATAGATGCTCATGATCTTGGCGTCGCGAAACCACTTCTCCACCGGATACTCCCGCATGTAGCCGTTCCCGCCCAAGATCTGCACCGCGTTGGTCGCTGCCTCCATCGCCATGTCGCCGCAGAACGCCTTCGCCATCGA
Source organism: Clostridia bacterium (assembly GCA_049964315.1). Taxonomy (GTDB): domain Bacteria; phylum Bacillota; class Sulfobacillia; order Sulfobacillales; family JAIMBI01; genus JAKATP01. The sequence continues at coordinate 425 of JBMFXK010000231.1, forward strand.
GCCCTCGAGGCTGCAGCGCTGCCCTTCTTGGGCAAGCCAGGCGGCCCTGTAGGCCAGAAGGCGTCCCGCCTCAATCTTAGTCAGCATGTCGGCCAGGGTAAACGAGATGGCCTGGTTGCTGTAAATCGGACGTCCGAACTGCTGCCGCTCCTTGGCATAGGCGAGTGCGTACTCATAGGCGGCCCGTGCCACGCCGACTGCCGCGATGGCGACGGTAGGCCGGGAGTGCTCCAGCATTTTCATCGCGCCCAGAAAGGCTGCATCTTCGTCGCCAAGCCGGTCGTCCTCCGGCACCTCGACATTGTCAAAATGGACCTCCGCGGTGTGGCTGGCACGCAGGCCCAGCTTCTTGAACTTCTTGCCTCCGTAAAGGCCGGGAGTGTCCTTGCCCATGACGAAGGCGGAGACGCCGGCGTAGCCGCGTCCGGGCGTAGTGCGCGCGAATGCGACATACACATCGGCGATGCCGCCGTTGGTGATAAACGTCTTGGTCCCATTCAACACGTAGCGATCCCCGCGCCGCTCGGCCCGTGTGCGGAGGGATGCGACGTCCGATCCCGCATCGGGCTCGGTGAGACACATGGCGCCGAGGCGGGGATGCGCGGGATCCGTGAACCGCGGCAGCCAGCGCGCCTTTTGCTCCTCACCGCCGAGCTCCAGGATGGGCAGCGCCGCCAGTCCGATGCCGCCAAAGGAGGTGGCAAGGCCCGCGCAGCCCCAGAACAGCTCCTCCATCACGATCAGCTGTGAGACCAGATCCGTGATGCCGGCTCCCCCGTACTGTTCGGGGAGGGCGAATGCGAGCACGCCGGCCTCAGCGGCCTTGTGCAGGATGTCTTCGGGCAGCTCTTCACGCTCGTCGGCTTCGGGAGCAACGGGCCGCATCTCGCGCTCAGCAAAGCCGTGCGCCCACTCTTTCAACGCCTGTTGCTCCGGGGAGAGCGAAAACTCCACCGGCAATCGCCTCCGATACTTGCACTCGGCAATACTTTACCACAGGCAGATGTTTGTATGCCGTGAAGGAGTGGGGGCCAGCAGCTCTTTGAGCAAAGGCACGGGTGTAAAGCCGTGGGCCAGCACCTGGTCGTGGAACTGCCGCGCCGAATACTTCCCCTTCCCGCCTTGCTCCAGATCGCGGCGGAGGTCGCGCAGGGCCAGCTTCTGGGCCAGCTCTATGCCTGCCAGGGGGTGCAGCGCCGCTTCGATGGCCGCCGCACGGGATGCCGACGGCGTCATGAAGCACTGGTCCACCAGGAATTGAACGGACTCGTCGAGCGTCATGTCGTCGGCATGAAGACGGATGGCCACGATGAGGCGGCCGGCCTGCTCGAGAGCGTAAAGGACTGCCGCCGCCCGATAACGGGCGTCCTCTCGAAACAGTCCCTCCTCCCCCATCATGGACACCGCGTACGCGGGAAAGCCGGCGTGAAGACCTGGTGCCGGCAGAATGCGCCGGAGCCGTCGCGGGGCGTTTGCGGTCCGGTGACGCACCCAGTAACGGCCGGGAATAGCGGCGCGCACGGTCTCCACAGGAATGGCCCACCGGTAGAGCGATGGATGCGGGTTGACCTCGACCGCACCCGTGGCGGCCGCGCCAAACGGACCGGGATGGATGACGTTGAGGGGTGCTTCGCCCAGGGAGCCGGCCGCCGGCGGTTCCACCCGGGGACGTGCGTCGTCGTCCACGTCCAGGAGATCGTGCTCGTGGAGGAACAGCAGGATGGAATCCAGCCAGGCGCGCACCACGGCGGCCAGCTCCCCCGGGGGCAACGGATCACGGCGCAGGGCCGCGACTTCTTCCACCGGGGTTCGCGCGCATCGCAGCTCAGACAGGACGCGCGCCAATCCGTCCCGTCCCGCGTTCAGCTCGTCATAGCCCCTGTGCAGCAAACGAACCAGATCCCAAGTGCCATGCTCCTGCAGTTGGAGCCGCCGCAAGAAGCGGCGAGAACCCATCCGAAAGTCCCCCGACGCCGGGCGGATGGGATCGGTGAGGCGGTCGAGATAGCGCCGTACGCGGAAGGCCGCCTCCCGGGCCGAGTCAGTCACGGCCGGTGCGTCACTGAAGGCCTTCGGAAGCTCGCCCTCCAGCCAGGCGGCCATCGCCTCGCCCTGGTCCGCCGCCACATCCACGAACAGCCGGGGCGGATTGTCCAGCTGCTGCAGGGCCTGCTCGAGAAGTGTGGGAACGGCTGCCAGCCGCGCCAAGACGGCTGCCGCGCGCCTCTGCCCGGCTTCAGGGCCGCGGCGGACCAGCGACAGGAGTCCACCGAGGATGTGGGCGTTGTACAGCGTGGGGTCCGAGCGGGGAGCCTGCTGCTGCTCTTCATCGTCAAGCGCCAGCGCCACCGCGTTGAGCAAGATGGCGTGGTCGACCCTATCCTGAGAGGAAAGCCCCGTCGGTTCGAGCTGTCCGAGCCCCCTCTCTATCTTCCGGAGCGTCCGCACGTATGCCGCACGGCCCCCCGGTGACAGGTCGCCCAGCATCTCGTCGCGAGAGTGCAGCCCGAGGTCGGTGGCCCACATCGGGTAGCGATCCAGGAGGGTCTCGGTGGTCTCGTCGGACAGGTCCCTGAGGGCTGTGTCCTCAGCCAGGGCGCCCGGACTCGGCACGCGTCCCGCCATCTCGTGACCCTCCCGCCTACCGGATCAGCAGTGCCAGCAACACGGAGACTCCGTTTAAGGTGGCGTGGGCGACCGTGGACGGCCACAGGGAGTCGCTCCGTTCATAGATCATGGCCAGGATCAGACCCGCGACCGCCAGGGGCACCAGCAGGCTCGCGTTCATGTGCGCGGCGCCAAAGATAAGGGCCGACACCAAGGCCGCCGGCCACCGTCCAAAGGTCTTCCGGATGCCCCCGTACAAGAGTCCCCGAAAGAGTGCTTCCTCAGCCAGCGGAGCCAACACCACCACCGCCAGCGCGATGACGAGGGCCAGCTCCCACGGCGTTTTCTGGACCGCCGGACTGTACACAAATGGGTTGTTGGGCTGGACGGGCATGTGCAGGCTGTTTGATTCCAGCGACACCAGCACGGCTGTCAGCATGATGATGCCGATGCCCCACATGAAGCCTTCGGCGATCTGGCGCGACAGTCCGCGCCGCCAGTGGTAGTTGCGCTCGAGGAAGCGCCGCCAGAGGTCCTTATGCAGGAGGATGGCGGCCACCGCGGCCACCTCCAGGGGCGGTGTCAGGAGATAGATGAGCACCACCAGGCGGGCGCTCTCATCCTGCAGCGCCTGCCCGCTGACTCCTGAGAGCACAGTCAGACCGAGGGACAGCAGCAGCATCAAGAGGACCGCCACGATGCCGTCGACGGCGGCCAGTTCGCCCCGCACACTGCGGTGGGCGAGAAACCCGGTCACGGCCGTGAGCCCGCCGACGACAACCGCCAGCACCACGGCCGCGGCAAGCTGGGCCACTGCGGCGCTGAGAACGGATGCGGCCAACGTGGCGAGGAACACCAGTGCCCCGCCCTCCCACGGGCGCCGCAATACGTAGCCGGCGAGCCCCATGGCCACCAGGGCCGCCAGCGCCATCAGCAGGTGGAGACTGGCGCCGCCGGTATGGGCCTGAAGCACCAGGGCGATGCCCGCCAGCATGATGAGAAGAGCAACCGCGGTTCGCGTGGCACGCCCTCCTTCGCGCAAATGTTCGCTTGAGCCGCTCCCGCATGCTATCATGACGGCGGGGGCATGCCTTGCCGCCCCTCAGGACACGTGAGAATGGAGGGGGTTCCCATCCCATCCCGACGTGACACCATTCTCAAGTATATCGCCCGCTACACCCAGGATCATGGATACCCGCCCACGGTGAGGGAGATCGCGCACGGTGTCGGCCTCCGCTCCACTTCCACCGTGGCCTACTATATTCGGGATCTGGAACAGCGTGGCCAGCTTGATCGCACCCGGGAACGATCGCGGGGCGTCGTGCTGAAGGACCGCGAACGTCCCGACGCCGTGCCGCTGGTGGGTCGCATCGCGGCCGGCACGCCCATCCTGGCCACCGAGCAGGTGGAAGATATGGTCACGGTACCCGCGGAATGGTTCTCGGCACGGGTGGATTTCGCCCTCAAGGTGGTGGGCGACAGCATGATTGGAGCCGGGATTCACGACGGTGACATCGCGTTTATCCATCAACAACCCGCAGCGGATGACGGCGAGATCGTAGCGGCCCTGCTGGAAGACGAGGCGACCCTGAAACGCCTGCACCGCCGGTCCGGCCGGGTCGAGCTTCACGCCGAAAACCCGCGCTATGCGCCCATCATTGCGGAAGACGTGACGATTCTCGGACGCCTGGTGGGGATTGTCCGCACTTTCTAGCGCTGGATGCGGGCCAGCACACGCTCGGCTGCCAGCGTCATATGCTGCCGCATGACACCGCCCTGGAGATACAACGTCCAGGGCGGCCGCATGGGAGCGTCCGCCGACAGTTCCAGCGACCCCCCCGGCACGAATCCGCTGGCGGCCATGGCGACCGGCACCTCGTAGCCGGGCATGGGGCCCGGTTCGGGCGTTACGTAGCTGTCCAGCGGCGAGATTTGCTGCACGGCCTCGATGGCAGCCATCAACAGGTCCCGCTCCCCCAGCTCGACGGCCTGCACGATGTCGTACCGCGGCCAGGACTCCGGGGCCGGGTCGACCGCGAAGCCGGCGTCGGCAAACCGGTGTGCGGCCAGCGCACAGCCAATGAGGGCTTCGGACACGGCATGGGGAGCGTAGTACAGTCCCTGCCAAAACCAGCGCAG
>JBMFXK010000232.1:0-5121 GCA_049964315.1 Clostridia bacterium
GTCTTGCTGATTCCTATGTGGGGCGCGGGGCGCTCACGTATGCGGTCGTTACCGTGGCTCTGAGGTATCCCCTCGGCCGTCCGTCCCGGCCCCGGGGTTTCCCGATCACGACACCGGTTGTCCTGGATGCCGGCGGCCGTTCCGCAAACGCCAGAACAGAGCCAGAGTGCCGGCCAGCAAGGCGAGACCCCCGAAGGTGAGATGGACCCGCAAGAGCCACGGCACGGCCGACGCCACCACCAGACCAACCATGCGCCCCCCGGCGGTCCAGGCGCCATTCGCCGCCTGCCACTGTCCCCGTTCGCGAGGGCCTGCTTCGGTCAGGATCCGGGACTGGATGAGGTCCATCAGCAGGAAGGTGGCAAATCCCTCGGGGAGGCCGAGACCCACCACCACCCAGTAACCGACCGGAAGCGTCATCACCGCCCACGCCGCACCCAGCATCAGGATGAGGCCGGCAATCCACCGCTCGGGGCGGCTCGGGTTCAGCCGCGGCAGGAGTGCCGCGGACAGGAGGCCGGCCCCGCCCCACACACCGAGGGCGACACCGTAGCGAAGCGCCCCCGCGTGAAGGGTCACCAGGGTGTAGGCGGTGTACAGCACGTTGGCCATCCAGGAGAGGGCGGCAATGACGCCCCCCACCGTCATCTGTGCCAACACCGGCTGCGGGATCCGCGCACGCACGCGAGGGACATCCCCCGTGTGGACACCTGCCGTGCCCACCACGGGAAGTCCGGCCATGACTACGAGCGCAGACGCATAGCACCCGAGACTCACCAAAAACCCGAGCTCGCGGCCGCCGGCGGTTATAAGGCCGCCCGCCAGGATCGGCATCAGCCCCTGGCTGACACTGTCCACCAGCCGGAGCCGGCTCACGAGGAGCTGATTCAGGTGCGCGGTTGCTGAGGCTTGGTAATGGGTCAGGGCCGGCGCGTTGATCGCCGTGCCCACTCCGAGCAGGGTGACCCCCCGACCGCCACCGGCACCTGCCGGGCCAGCAGCAGCGCCGCTACGCCCAAGAAGCGCGTGGCGTACGAGATCAGGATGAGGTGCTTCGGCTCCACGCTGTCGGCGGCCCGTCCCGCCCAGCGGGCCAGGGCCAGGCTCGGAAGGTAGGCCGCACACAGGGCCAGCGCGTAGCTCTGCGAGCCTCGCCAGAGCGCCACCATGAGAAGCGGGAGCGCCACCTCCCGAAACTGGGCGCCGGTCATGACAAACGCCTCGTCCAGGATGAGGCGGCTCCACCCATGCGGCTGATCGACACGTTCTGGCACAGTCATGAAAAACCCCCTCCGGATGGTTGAGGGGGAGGAGGTGCTGAGAAATCGGGTTAAGCCGACACCCGTCCCCGGGCAGGGGATTGGCGAACCATGAGCCGGATCGCGTTCATCGGCAAACCCTCCGTCTTGACATATGGGCATGATACCAGGATGGACCCCGCCGGGCGCTCCGAACCCGCGGGAGGTTCGAAGCGCCCGGACGTCAGGCTTCGAATCGTCGCAGGAAGTCTTCCAGCACGCGGAAATAGGCAGCCTCGTCGTCCCACATGGCGAGGTGGCTTCCCTGTTCCAGGATGGCCACGGTGGCAGCGGGCATCCGCCGCCCCATCTCTTCGATGTCGGCCGGATCCATCGTGTCGTGGCGGCCCACCAGAAGAAGCGTCGGCACTCGGATCTCGGACAGCCGGTCCCATCGGTCCCAAGCAGCAAAGTTGCCCGTGACGACAAACTCGTTGGGTCCCTGCATCGTCATGTAGACCGGCATGGCGATCCGCTCAAAGCCGCGCACCACCGCCTCCGGCCACGGGTCGAGCCGGCAGAGATGCTGGTTGTAGAGCGAGGAGACGAGAAGCTCCTGGTATTCAGGATTGAAGTAGTCCTTGCGGTTCTCGAAGCCTGTCAGCCGGCGTTGGATAGCCGCCGGGAGCTTCTGGCGCAGCTTTTGCAGGTGATCCACGTACGAGCGGATGCTCGCGGTCATGTTGGAAATGACGAGACCCGCCAGGTGCTCCTGATACTGGAGGGCATACTCGATGGCCAGCATCCCGCCCCAAGACTGCCCGTAGAGGATAAATCGGTCAAGGCCGAGCGCGGTCCGGACCGCCTCCACCTCGTCGCGAAACCGGGCTACGTTCCAGAGACTCGGATCGTCGGGCTGGTCGGCATAATACGAACCCAACTGATCGTAATAGTAAAACTCGACGGCTGGCCCGCCGCGGCTCGGATCCAAATGCTGCTCCATCACTTCCAGATACTCGTGATTCGCCCCCGGACCTCCGTGGAGCGTCAGCATCTTGACCGGACCCTCACCCATTTTTCGGGTCCACACGTGATACCCGCCCGGGATTTCAAGGATGCGACTCGACCCCTCGCGTGCCATATCTCGTCCTCACCTTTCGAATCGCAACAGCCGTTCAGCTGCGCCGCGCCGCCGCCAAGACGGGATCGATATCCAGCGCATGAAGGACATTCCCGTCGCGTCCCTCCAGCGTCTCCGCCGTCAGAAGCGCGTTCCAGATCGCCTCCTCCACCACCTCGGCCGCAGCCTGAAACCATTCGGCCAGCGTTTCCTCGGCATGACGGGCCCGCTCAGCCACATCAATCGCCACCACCACATCGCCGCTTCCCGGTGCGGAGGTGGCCCCGGTCCGGGCCAGGCCGTGGGTCGCCCGTCGGGCGACGCGTCTCAGACTCCAGGCGTCGAGCCCGCCATCTCCCGCCAGCACCATGATGATGGATCCGTCCGGTGTGGGTGGATCGGCTCCGCGTGCCACGTAACGGCCATTGAAGAGCAGCTCTTCCTTACGCCCGCAGTTCAAGAGCACCAGGGCGGCCAGGGTATGGCCTCCAGACAGGATCCGAGATGCGGAGCCAATGCCGCCCTTGTAGCCAAACCCGGCCATCCCGGTACCCGCTCCCACCCCGCCCTGATCCAGGCTTCGGTCCGTGAGACGGGACAGGGCCGCGGTGACATGGTGCGGCCGCACATGCAGGCCCCACAGGTCGTTCAGGTAGCCATCGTTGCACTCGGCCACCACCACGTTGCGCCACGGGCCGGGATCGCTGCGAGCCGCATCCCGCACCGCGGCGAGATACCCGTCCAGCACCGCCCCCACTGAAAGGGTGTTGGTCAGCCAGATGGGGTGCTCGATGGTGCCAAGCTCCTCGATCTGCATGAGCCCGGCAGTCTTGCCAAAGCCGTTGATGACATGCACGGCCCCGGTCCAGGGGGCCCGGCCCGGCGGCTGGATCACCGTCACCCCGGTCCGGACCGGACCTTCCCCAATCTTCAGCGGACCATCGCCCGCCATCAGCGTGAGATGCCCCACCTGAAGCCCGTGCACATCGAGAATGGAATTGGCCGCACCCGGCCGCATCCGCCCCAGCGACAGTCCCAGTTCGCGCAACGTCGCCCGCACGCGGTCACCCCCTACCGCATCTTTCGCTCCCGGTTGGCCCGTCCCTCCCGGCTTCTCTGCGTCCACAGACGTCGCTCTTCAGCCCAGAGCGCGCGGTTTTCCTTGCGGGCCTGATAGGCCATCTCCCGCATGAGCCGGCGCCAGCTCTGCAGCCGTTCCTCCGGCAGGCGGCCCGCATCCACCGCGGCCCGTATCTCACACCCGGGTTCAGCCTCGTGCCGGCAGTCGGTGAACCGACAGGAAAGGGCCAGCCCTTCCACGTCCGCAAACACCTGACCGAGACCTTCCTCCGCCTCCACCATCCCCATCTCCCGCATGCCGGGAGTATCCAGCAGGAGCGCCCCCTCCGACAGGCGGAACAGGGTCCGGCTGGTGGTGGTCTGGCGCCCGCGCTGGTCCTCGTCGCGAACCCGCCCGGTGGCCTGCAGCGCCATCCCCAGCAGCGCGTTGGTGAGCGTCGACTTCCCGACGCCGGAAAGACCGAGCAGTACCACCGTGACGCCAGGCTGGAGATAGACCCCGAGCTCGCTGAGACCCATGCCGTCCAGGGCACTCACGAGATGGATGGGCACGCCGGGTGCGCTGTCCATGGCCTCCGTGACAAGCCCGGCCGGGTCGTCTGCCCGGTCTGCCTTGTTCAGCACCAGCACTGGACTCGCCCCGCCGTCGTAAGCCAGAGTGAGGTAGCGCTCGATCCGGCGCGGCGACAGGTCCCGCTCGGCCGACTCCACCACAAAGGCGACATCCACGTTCGCACCCGCCACCTGATGGTCGGAGCGGAGACCCGCCGCTTTCCGTTCAAACACCGTCCGCCGGGGCAGGACGGCCTCGATGCGGTGGCGTGTCTCCGGGATGGCGGCGACGAAATCGCCAACCGCCGGATATCGTGTCGGATCGGCGCCTGCTTCAAAGCGGAATCGTCCCGTGACCTCGGCCTCGTAATCCGCCCGTCCGTCGGTGATGCGATACAGGCCGCGCTGCTCCTCGACCACCCGGTACGGATGTCCCGCAAACCGGCCTTCGCGGAACACCTTCTCCCAGCCGGCATCCCAACCCCAAGACTCTAGATCGCCCAACGTGTCCCTCCTTCGCGTCGCATCCGGGCACAAAAAAAACCGGGCCGATGGCCCGGACGGACGACGCGAGGCTTAACGCCAGGCTTGAGGAAGTCGCGGGCGGGACCATCGGAGGCACGTCGAATACACGTCTTGTCTCCGCATAGTCCTCACCTCCCCGAGGCTCGCCCTCTGCAGCTTGTGCTTCACTCTCCCACCACCCCCCACACCCTGTCAAGCACGCTACCAGTGGAGCTCGCGGTCATGGTCACGAAGCCACCGCCGCGACAGGCGCACGTCTCCTGCCACCGCCGCCACCATGTCCCAGAATGGCGGCTGGTGATGCGGATGACGGAGATGAACCAGTTCGTGGACCACCACGTAGTCAACCACATCCGGGGGAGCCTGGAGCAGGCGCCAGTTGAAGGCAACCAGCCCGTCGCTGCGGCAGTAGCCCCAGCGGCTTTGATATTCCCGTACCCGAATCTCTGCGGGCCAATCGCCCACGACGGGCGCGAGACGTGACACCCGGGCAGTCAGGTCGCGCAGCGCCTCTTCGGAATACCAGCGGCAAAGCGCCTCCCGCGCCCCCGTCGCATCAACAGCCCCAGCGACCACCAGGAGCGCACCTCGGCGCTCCACCGATGC